>CAMHNT010000253.1 GCA_946186535.1 uncultured Clostridia bacterium | reverse complement strand
CGACTTGATAAAGTATATTTTAAAACTGTTCGCATATTTTTTACTCATTCAAAAGCCCCGTGAGATCCCGCACTTTATTCCTGACACTGATCATCGCCCAAGGATAGGGACTTTTGTTTATAAACTTCTCGTTCATAAACAAAAGTCAGGTTAATAAAAAATTTAATCTTTTCCACTATAATAAACCTAAAAAATCCTTCTGAATATATATACGCAAAAAAATCCGAAATCCCTTTATTTTTTCAAAAAATATTTATTAAAAAAGATTTTTTCCGAATAATTTAACCCTTCACATAAAATTTCAGTTCATCGCTCATCGCTTCGACCTCGCCGCTCGTGGAATCGGCGAGCTCTTTGTTCAGCTTGTTCAGACTGTCTTCGGGAATATGAAAAAGAATGTCCACTCCCTCACCGAACTGAGAGTCATCAACAACGCCTCCGAGACTTGGTATCAGCGAACTGACTTTTCCGTACTGATTGTATGTACAGCTTACAATACAGTTGTGACAGAGCTGCATCGTTATAGGCTTCGCGGAAGCAAGAGCAATACTTGCGCCGTGGGAGTATGCACGCACAAGTCCGCCTGCACCGAGCATAATGCCTCCGAAATATCTTGTCACAACGACAACAACATCAACAACGCCCATTTTTTTTATAACGTCAAGCACCGGAACTCCCGCCGTGCCCTGCGGTTCACCATCGTCGCTGTATCGCATTATCTGACCGTCCGACAGAACGTAGGCATAGACATTGTGAGTTGCGTCCCAATGCTTTGAACGTATTTCGTTTATGAAGTCAACAGCCTCATCCTGTGTTTTTACAGGCTTGCAGTAACCGATGAATCGTGATCTCTTTTCAACGAATTCATCACAGCCGTATTCATTAACGGTAACATATTCGGTCATTCTCTCACCTCTCCCAAAAATTATATATAAGACAAAACACCCGTCATGGATTAATCCTATGACGGGTATCTTAATTTTTCAATTTTCAAGAAATAATATCTTTTACGATTGTCCCGGAATTACTTCTGTGACAAACCGTAACGCTTATTAAATCTGTCTACACGTCCGCCTGTATCTACGAGCTTCTGCTTACCTGTAAAGAACGGGTGACACTTAGAACAAATTTCAACACGGATATTTTCCTTTGTAGAGCCTGTTTCGATTACATTACCGCAAGCGCATGTAATAGTAGTCTGCTCATATTTTGGATGAGTATTCTGCTTCATTTCAAATTCACCTCTTTCAATATTCCGCACTAACATTAGGATTATAACATCTTTTCGATAAAAAATCAAGTCTTTTTGCAATAATATATTTGCAAATATTAAAAAAATGTCATCTTATCTAATACATTCCATAAATCTCTGAAATATTTTGTATCGGGCATAATACAGCCAAAGCTTATACCCTGATATAATCCGTCAGCGATACGAACGGTATTCTGCATACTCCTCAAGGCACATTCCGAAGCTTCTCATTTTCTGAGCGTTTTCCGTCCCCACAAAACGATAAACCGTCAGATCAGCCTGAATTCCGGTTATCGAAAATTTATCGTCCGTATACCTGTTTATGAAGCCATAGTTTATGCCGTTTTTGTAAAGCCATGCATACTCTTCCGTTTTAGAGAAGTCATCGCTGTCCATACTGCTGAGCTTTACGAGCATTCCTGTCTGATACTCGTTGCTGCCTCCCGGGGGAAAAATAGTCCGCGCTTTGCTTTCGGCTTCGGAGTGGGTTGCTCCGTCCTCCTCAAAAGCAATTCTAATGGTCTGATAATTAATATTACACTCCTCATAGGACATATATCCTCTCACGATCTCAAGGTTAATACCGTCCTTTTTCGCATCATCAATCATTCGTTCGAGACTTTCCTTCATCAGAGCATTAACCTGAATTTTGTCATTCAGGTTAACCAACTCGGCATCGCTGTATTCGCCGATCGAAACGGAGTTGCTGCAATATTCAAGAAGTCTCTCGCTCACGTCCGTATCGTAATTCTGGTAAAAGGCGTCCGTATCGGAAGCTGAGACTACGCTCGGCGTAACATCTTCGGTTTCCTTCATAAAATTATATAAAAACAACGCAGCAGAACCCAAAATAAAAACTATAATAACAAGAATAATGAACACCCTCAGGACCATAAGCCCAGCGGTACTTTCCTCTCTGTCAATTCCGTCATACCCTCTCAGCACCTTGTAACGCTTATTCCTTTTCACCCAAATTATCCTTTCTTTAATCTACTATAATTTTCTAAAAAATACGCAGAATCATGGTAAAAAAAACCGGATACATATTTTAGTATCCGGAATGTTTTTTCTGTTAGATGTTGCCCATATATTCATAAACAGAAGGAACTCTTCTGTAATGAAATCAAATTTTAATCTTCTTTGCAGTATCTTTTGAGCCACGCTTCTGCGATATCGACAGCCGCAAAAAGACCGTCTTTTTTTGCCGATTTAACAAGTCTCTTTCTCTTGCTCAGTTCCTGATCTGTTGAAAGCAGCTGAACGTTAACCTTGTCCGCAACATCGAGATCTCCGACTTTTTTTGTGGATTCAATCTGCATACAAACAACATATTTGTCTGCCATATCGCCGTAATAAATCGTATCTCCGCTTCGGACGAGCGGTTTATTTTTATACATAAGAATTTTTTCCTGTGACATTTTTCTCTCCCCTTAATTCACATCAAGAAACGACTTAACCAACGTTTCGAGCAAATCATCTCTGTCAATCTTTCTGATTATATTTCTTGCATTTTTGTGTGTTGTTATATACGTAGGATCTTCTGAAACAATATAACCTACAATCTGATTGACAGGGTTATACCCCTTTTCTTTGAGTGCATCATAAACAATAGTCAAAGAAGCCTTGATACCCTCTTCATTATCTGTCAACGAGAAAACTCTTGTCTTGTCAAGCATAAAACCCCATCCTTTCTTTTTCACTCAAGTCTACTAACTATTATACTGTATTTTCACTCAAATTACAACCGCCAATTATAAACTTTTATTTAATTTTATTTATTTACTGCGATTCCGGAGACATTCTTTACATGAGCCACCGCCCGAGGATAGGGACTTAAGGCGGCAGGTTTTCTCTCTATCCTACTTATTGGACTTTTCCTACTTTTTCACCACGATTCCGTACATATTCTTGACATAATACTGTTTATTTACTAAGATGTTGATAAAATAAGCTTCTGATAGAGAAACGGGGATCGGGGGATTAGCTTGAATAATATAATACTAATCTCTAATTAAACACTTTAACAATCCAATCGCGTGCAGTAATGCTC
>CAMHNT010000252.1 GCA_946186535.1 uncultured Clostridia bacterium | reverse complement strand
ACACAAAACTCCCTTGAAATACGTCAGTATTCCTGCAGTCGTTTTATGCACTCTGACGAAAAATCTGACTACGCATCTTCAGCACAATCTTTGTGCGGTATTGCCTTAATTTAAATCAAAGGTAAATAAACCGAGAAGTCGACCTTATCGTTATAGCATTTTATCTCAATTTTTCCTTTGTGAGAATTTACAATAGCTTTTGCTATAGCAAGACCCAGTCCGTAATGATTTTCATTGCTGTTTCTGACTTTGTCCAAACGATAGAATCGTTCAAATATCTCCGTCTGTTGTTCTTTTGAAATAGCCTTTCCGTAATTTATAACGGTTATGACAGCATGCTTTCTTTTTTCTTTAACGTTAAGAATTATTTCTTTTTCCGGGAAAGAATGGCTTATTGCATTATCCAGAAGAATAGCCGTCAGCTGTTTTATCTGAGCGGTGTTTCCCATAATATGCAGCTCTTCCTGAATATTATATTTAAGTTGATGCTGTTTTTCAAATGCAACACTTTCAAACGGAAGCGCCTCACCCAGAACAATTCTGCTCAGATTGACAGGTTCCATCTGAGGAACTGCGTCTTCAGTCTTTGAAAGCTCAAGCAGCTGTTTGATAAGCAATCCCATCCGTTCGTTTTCGTATTGTATGTTGGAAAGCCATACATTGTCTCCAAGCTCACGGGCCAGAAGATCTGCATTCGCACTGACAACGGAAACCGGAGTTTTAAGTTCGTGTCCTGCGTCAGAAATGAATTGCTTTTGTTTCAGATAGTTTTCTTCCAGCGGTTTAACTATCTGTTTAGAAAGATAAAGAGACAGAACTACACTGACAATAATGGAAAAAACTCCGTAAATCAGCGTATAACGCAGCAGAGTTTTCATATTATAAAAAAGTGCAGAATTATCCATAAAAGCAATTAATGTATAATTTTTCTTTTCCTTTACCATATATACAAGATTGCCTATATTTCCGTAGGATTTGTTTTCGGCTTTAATATCTTCCGAAACAGCAATAACATCCTCTTCGGTCAGTATTTTAGATTCAGAAGTATCAACAGCCAGAATATCACCGTCACTTGAGACAGCAACGGAATAGAAATCAACACTCTGAAAACCAAAACGTCTATTATCTCTGGGAGGATTTTTATTGTCATTCGGAGCTCTGTTATCTCTCTGAGGGGCATCGTCGGTTTGCTTGACGTCATTTTTATTTCCGTTTTTAGGCGGTGAATTCAACGAATATGAATTAACGTAATTCTCTATCATTCCATGGTTCTTTTTTGAAAGTTCATAATAGCTTGAACCATATATTACCAGAAGAGTGCCAAACAGAAAAAACACCAGCGATGACATAACAACGGCGACTATTTTCAGCCTTGATTTTCTAAACATTGTCAAACCTCAATTCATAGCCTATTCTTCTGATTGCCTTTATTTCCGTTTTTGAACCGACAAAGCTGAGTTTTTTTCGGGTGAATGTCATATATACTTCAACATTGTTATATTCGGTATCACTCTCAAATCCCCATATTCTTAACGCAAACTGTTCTCTCGTCAGAATCTGACCTTGGTTTGTAATAAGATATTCAAGGATACGAAATTCTTTTTCACTCAAACGAACACTTTGACCGTTCGTTATGCAGGAAAGAGTAAAAGTATTTGTTTCAAGTGAGATATCTCCGTATGTCAGGATTCCGTCGTTCAAGTGAGTATTTCTTCTGCAAAGAGCACGAAGCCTTGCGAGGAGTTCTTTGGTCATAAACGGTTTCGTAAGATAATCATCTGCACCGCTGTCGAGGCCGATAACTTTGTCGTCAAGCTCACCTTTAGCCGTAAGCATTAAAATAGGAGTCCATATACCCTTTTCTCTGATCTTTCTTGCAACCTCAAATCCGCTCAGCCCCGGCATCATAACATCGAGAACAATGACATCGTACAGCTCGCTTTCCGCTGCTTCCAGAGCTGATATACCATCGGCATAATGATCCACCTCATAATTTTCAATCCGCAAAAGCTCGGTCAATGCCTGAGCCATTCTTTTTTCATCTTCCGCAAGTAAAAGTTTCACAGACTCACCTCCGTTTTGTATTATTGATGTATATTAAAATAATTGTAAGTTTAAATAACACAAATTATCATTTCTGCATTTTATATGGATTTATTATTTATAATCAATATTTTATCTATATACAAGTATAAGTATAAAGATTGATTTTAGATTGAAAATTTGTATTTATTCTTTAAACTTTCAAACAGTCTAATATTTTTTGAAATTTGTGAACAATTCGTAAACTGTAGAATTTGAATTTGTAATTAAAAAGTTTCTGCTAATTATATTAGTATAATATAATAATTGGACGGTGGTTTAATTGCAAATAAGGACAGACCTTGCACTTGAAGCCAGAGAGGCGTTTACGGAAAATATTCCGGGGATTGACATTGATACGGATTTTTCAGATAAGATGAAAATAACACGTATGAAAGTAACTACTCAGCAAGCTGCAAATTCTCTCGGTAAAGAACGAGGCACATATATAACATGTGAGTTCAAAGCATTGACAGAAGATTTTACCGCAGCGGACAAAAGACTTTTAAAAATCGGCGAGCAGCTAAGAGGTCTTTTGCCGGAAAAGGGAAACGTTCTTGTTGTAGGGATAGGAAATCATAATATCACTCCTGACTCATTGGGACCAAAGGCGGCTTCAAAAGTTCTCGCAACACGTCATATTCTGGGAACGGTTGCGGCATCGCTCGGGCTTGAAAAACTGAGAAGCGTCTGTGTTGTTTCTCCGGGAGTACTTGGACAGACAGGGATTGAGGTCGGCGAGCTTGTAAGCGGCATTATTAACAATGCTGATATTTCGTCAGTAATAGCTATTGATGCGCTCGCCTCAAGAAGGCTGAAAAGGCTTGGCTGCACCGTTCAGATTTCGGACACGGGAATTGCTCCGGGGGCTGGAGTCGGAAATCACAGAAATGTTATCAACAAAGCAACAATGGGCGTTCCTGTAATCAGCGTAGGCGTTCCGACTGTTGTTGACGCAGCAACGCTTGCCGCCGATCTGATATCGCCGAACGATGAGGATGAAAGCGAAAAGGTCAGAAACAAGGTCCTTCCAAACGGAAGAGATATGGTTGTAACTCCGAGAGAAATTGATCTGCTGATCGAAAGAGCGTCGCTTCTTATCGGCATGGCGATAAATGTTGCGCTGCACCCCGATTTTTCTGCAGAGGATTTATTTTCATTAATATAATTATAATCAAAACCACCCGTTAAACGGGTGGTTTGACGTAGCCCTATAAGGGCATATT
>CAMHNT010000251.1 GCA_946186535.1 uncultured Clostridia bacterium | reverse complement strand
TTTCCTATAAAATTTTCTTCTACGTGGCTTATGTCAAGAATGGCTGCGGAATCGGTGTAAAAGAATCGGGGTAAAAAAAGAAAAAACTTGCCCGGGAAAGTCCGTATCCTCAGGTGTAAAATTTTCTGTTTGGCGAAAGATATTATTTATTTATGTTTTCAATATTTTGATAAACGACTGTCGGAAAAGTCCAATGAGTAGGATAGAGAGAAACCCTGCCGCCTTAAGTCCGCCGCCTCGGGCGATGTCTCATGTCAAGAATGTCTTCGGAATCGGAGTAAAAAAATGTTGACAAAAGGGGGGAGGTGTGGTAATATTGTTTATAGTATAAGGTAAATCGTTGATAAGGAAGGCTTTTTACGGACGTTGTTTTCAGAGAATATCCGACATGGGCTGAAATCGGATTTAACAGCAGTATTAAGCACACCACCTTTGAGAGTCCACCGAAATAAGGCGGAACGGCTGACTCCGTTAAAAGTCGCAATGAGGGCATTTTTTGTATTGTTTTGTGCAGTATAATTGTATGCCGAAATTGGGTGGAACCACGGGTTGAATTTGACTGCGTCCCTTTTTTGGGGATGCAGTTTTTTTATTTTTATATGATGATGAAAAGGAGAGATAGTATAATGATCAATGTTGAACTTAAGGGCGGAGTTGTCAATCAGTATGAGGAGAACATTACGCCTGCGGAAATTGCAAAATCTATCAGTATGGGACTCTATAAGTCCGCTTGTGTATGTAAGATCAATTCGATAGTTTCGGATCTCAGAACTCCGCTTACGGAGGACTGTAAGCTTGAAATTCTCACGTTCGATGACGAGGACGGAAAGAAGGCTTTCTGGCATACGGCTTCGCATGTCCTTGCACAGGCTGTAAAGCATCTGTATCCGAATTCTCATTTTGCGATAGGTCCGGCTATCGACAACGGATTCTATTATGACTTTGAGGTTGAAAAGGCTTTTTCGCCCGAGGACCTCGAGGCTATCACAAAGGAAATGAAGGCTATCGTCAAGAGCGGTCTGGAGCTTGAAAAATTTGAGCTTCCGCCAAAGGAGGCTATGGAGCTTCTCGAGAGCATGAACGAGCCGTACAAGGTGGAGCTCGCAAAGGAACATGCCGACAAGGGCGAGCATATCACGTTCTACAAGCAGGGCGATTTCACGGACCTCTGCGCAGGTCCCCACCTCATGAGCGTCGCACCTATCAAGGCTATTAAGCTGACTGCCTGCACGGGTGCATACTGGAGAGGCGACGCGTCAAAGGCTCAGCTCTGCAGAGTTTACGGAACGGCTTTCCCGAAGGCTTCACAGCTTGAAGAGCACCTCGCACAGCTCGAGGAGGCAAGAAAGAGAGACCACAACAAGCTCGGAAGAGAGCTTGAGCTTTTCACAACGTCCGACGTTATCGGTCAGGGTCTCCCGATACTCCTTCCGAAGGGCGCAAGAGTAATTCAGCTTCTTCAGAGATTCGTCGAGGACGAGGAGCAGAAGAGAGGCTGGCTTCTCACGAAAACACCTTTCATGGCGAAAAGCGACCTCTACAAGATCTCGGGTCACTGGGATCACTATCAGGACGGCATGTTCGTTCTCGGCGACGAGGAAAAGGACAAGGAGGTTTTCGCTCTCCGTCCGATGACGTGTCCGTTCCAGTATCAGGCTTATCTCAACAGACAGCGTTCATACAGAGATCTGCCGCTCAGATATAACGAGACGTCAACGCTTTTCAGAAACGAAGCAAGCGGCGAAATGCACGGTCTCATTCGTGTTCGTCAGTTCACGATTTCTGAGGGTCATCTGATGTGCCGCCCCGACCAGCTCGAGGAGGAGTTCAAGAACTGTCTGGAGCTCACGACATTTATGCTTAAGACGCTCGGTCTTTATGAGGACGTTTCCTACCGCTTCTCCCAGTGGGACCCGAACGACAGAGAGAAATATATCGGCACTCCGGAGCAGTGGGACGAGGCTCAGGGCGTAATGGAGAAGATTCTCGACAAGCTTGAGATTCCGTACAAGATCGGTATCGGCGAAGCTGCGTTCTACGGTCCGAAGCTCGATATTCAGATAAAGAACGTCTTCGGCAAGGAAGACACGCTCATCACGATCCAGATCGATCAGATGCTCGCCGAGAAGTTCGGCATGGAATATGTCGACAAGGACGGCGTGAAGAAGAATCCTTATATCATTCACAGAACATCGATCGGCTGCTATGAGAGAACGCTTGCGCTGCTTATCGAGAAGTATGCAGGCGCGTTCCCGATGTGGCTTGCTCCTGTTCAGGTAAAGCTTCTTCCTATCGCAGACAGACACCTCGACTATATCTATGAGGTAAAGGCAAAGCTTGAAGCAAAGGGAATCCGCTGCGAGGTTGACGACAGAAGCGAGAAGATCGGCTACAAGATTCGTGAGGCACAGCTCGAAAAGGTTCCGTATATGCTTCTTTGCGGCGACAAGGATATCGAGGCAAACACGGTTTCCGTACGTTCGAGAAAGAAGGGCGATATCGGCGCTATGACGGTTGAGGAGTATCTCGATATCGTTATGGAAGAGATTGAGACGAAGGCTCTTTAATATATGAAAAACAGCGGAGAGTGAAATTCTTTCCGCTGTTTTTTAATGTTATTTTTTTGATCAGACAATGAGGTTATTTTCTTGCTTTGAAAAACCAAACGGATTGTAACCGAATATGCAAGATATTACGACATTTTTTCCGGAGAAATATTTATATTAAAATCAGTTGACATTTTAGAGGATAGGGCATATAATAAAAGTACAGGGAGGATTACCAGTAGACGGTTAGTCCCCGTGCGGTTTGAAAATAAGTAACCGGTTTTGGGAGAGGCGGTTACTTATTTCTTTTTATTGTCGTTGCTATCGATGTACTGAAGTACGAGGATAACAACAGTGACTGCATACGCAATGAACGTGTACAGATTCAAATAATCTGACAATGTAACACCTGTATACATGACACATTCCCCCTGTTCTTTCTTTAGATTAACAGGGGCAGACAAAGAAAATTCGTTGTCCCTGTTTTATAAAAGTAAAAAATAAAAGGGGACAAACCGCCTACCGTATTGGTAATCAACCTTGTACGATAATATTGTAACAGATTGTAACCAAATGTGCAAGAAATTTCGACATTTTTTCGGAAAAATATTTATATAAATCAGTTGACAATTTAGAGAATAATGCATATAATAAAAGTACAGGGAGGATTACCAGTAGACGGTTAGTCCCCAAATGTTGGTTAAAATAAGTAACCGCGACTTTGGCGAGAGGCGGTTACTTATTTCTTTTTATTGTCGCTGTTATCGATGTACTGAAGTACGAGGATAACAACAGTGACTGCATACGCAATGAA
>CAMHNT010000250.1 GCA_946186535.1 uncultured Clostridia bacterium | reverse complement strand
TATTTATACTGTCGATAATACCGCCCGATTCAGAAGTCACAGATGTATCGGTGTCTTCCTCAGGTTCGGCGCTTTCGGTGTAACTGACATCGGGAGAATAACTTTCAAAGTCGTTGTAGCTTTCATCGTCGTCGTAGTAGGATTGGTTATCGTCATAATAACTCTCATTATAATATTCATTATAGTCATCGTTATTATTTTCGCTTTCATTACTATTTTGCTCTTCTTCCGACTGAGATGAGAACTTTTCTTCAACAAAACTTGTTACCCCTTCAAGAATTCCATCAATAATGCTTCCGCTTTCATCTTCAGAATCTTCATCATCCTCATAGAATTCTCCTACATAATCATTCTGAGAATTATCATCGTCTTCAATCCTGCTCACAGCAGAAGTATCAGTATTATCATCTTCTCCTGAACCCAAGAAAGCAGTAAGAGATTTCGGTAAAGTAAAAACTCCGGAAATAAATAACCAAATTACAACTGCGATGATAGCAAGTATTAAGAAAACAAGAATTCTGTTAAGAATTTTATTGCCGATATTATTTTCCGGCTTAATCTGCTGAGGTCTTGAAGGCATTTTTTGCGTATGAGATGATTTTGCTTCTTTTTCTACGGCAAGGTTATCGAAGCCGTCCCCCATCAATCCGTTCAGAAAATCCTCGGGATTCTTAGTTCTTTTCTCATAATCAACCTTTAAAGCGGAGAACATCGCCTTCTCGGCAGAATGAGTGATAGGAACCCCGAGCTTTGAAAGTGATGTAAGCGTGTCACTGGTTTTCCTCTTTATCGCAGAGGGAACAGTTATACCCGTAAGCATTTTATACATAGTTGCCGCAGCTGCATAAACGTCTGTCCATGGACCTTGTTCCATGTTCATATAGTACATTTCAAGCGCACTGTAGCCTGAACGAAGCTTTCCCGAATCACGCTGGGTATAAACGTTTTTATTAAAATCGGAAAGATTGTAATCAAGGAGAAGCGTATCTCCATTTGCCGTAACAATTATATTATCCGGACAAATATCTCCATGAATAATCCCTACTTTATTCAACTGTCTTAATCCCTGAAGAACACCGGTGATTATTGTTATTGTGGCGTGATATGACAGTTTCCCTTTTCTCCTGATAATCGAGCTTAATGCTTCACCGTGAACAAGTTCTGTAACTACGTATGACGTATTATTCTGTTTAAAACACTCTATCATCTTAGGAACACATTCTACATCATTTGTACTCAGCTTGTTGCTTTCATCAATAAAAGAGTCAACGCCGATTGAAAAAGTCACTTCAGCTTCATCCGAAAGAGGTTCTACTTCTCTTCCGTTCTGTGCTCTTGTAACCAGATAGGAAGGCATATATTCTTTAATAACAACATTCTGTTGTGTATAACTGTCAAGGCAGTCATAAGCCACACCAAAAAGGCCGAAACCCATTACGCTAAGAACAGAATATCTTTTGTTAAGACGTTCTCCGTTTCTCAGATAAAAAGAACCTGAATGCCCGGAGGAGGTATAGCTGTTTTTCTGTTTGTTTTTTTGATTTCCTGCAGTTTTTGTACTGCTGCTTATATCAAAATCCTGTGTATCATCAATCCTTTTTCTGACAGCCTTAGAACGTGGCTTATAACCGCAATACGGACACTCTGTCAAATCTTCTTCATAAGTCTTGCGACAATTCAAGCATCTTTTCACTCAAAGGCTCCTTTCAAAAATTCCTAAAATTTAAATTCCTATACTATTCTACATAATTAACTATAACAACTGTTGCATTGTCCTGAGTTGCTATATTTTTATCGTTAACTGCTGTAATTATTTCCTTACAGCACTGATAAACATCATCAATATTTTCTCGGATTATTTTTTCAATTTCTTCTTCCTCAAGAGTATCTGTTACTCCGTCCGTGCAAAGTAAAAGCAAGTCTCCGTCACGCATTATATATGGTTTTGAATTTATGTCACGATATGCTACTCCGCCCATTCCCAAATAACTCAGAAGTGCATCCTGCTGAGGATCCTCGTCTGCCTGACGCTGAGTAATTTTGCCGTTTGAAACAAGCTTATCGAGGTACATTTTATAATTGTGTTCATTGGTTAATTTTTTCAGAGTATTATCCTGAAACATAAAAATAGAGCTGTCGCCTACACTGGACCAGTACAGACGCCTGTTTTCAATGAGCACTGATACCAGCGTTGTTCCCGAACCCTTATCAGTTTTCAAATCAGAAAAATGATTTATTTCGTAGTCGATATAATCAATCATTTCACTGAAAAAATGAGGTATGTCAACTTTTTTTGTCGGAAGCTTGTTTACGGCAAGTTTCATCATTGAAACAGCCGTGAGGCTTGCTCTGTCACCTGCTTCGAGACCGCCCATTCCGTCGCACACTATAGCAAAGGAACGGGTTATTTTAAAAGGCGAAAGAGGAGTCGGTTCCGTAACATAAAAACTGTCCTGCTGTTCTTTCCGATTTCCTTTAGCTGTTGCAGCAGCAGTAATGACATACGGCTCTTTTTTTGAAAGCATCACATAGGCTTCATGTATCTGAGGAATTTCATCCTTTAATCTCGTCAGAGAATGAAGCTCAAGCTTTTTCGAAAACCTTTTATTAAATTTAATATTAAATCTCAGACTACGTTTTTTTTCCTTAACCGAATATTTTACTCTGTTATCGGCATAGTCCTGTTTTTTTATACGTTTTCTGACCATTAGAGACACCTTGAATATCTTACCAATAAATAGTTAATATAATAATTAAGTGTAAGTAAAGTTTTTATGAACATTAAAATAAACCACAGCGAGTTTACTTGCAATAGACTATTTCATGCGCAGTTTGTTTTGAACGGTATAAAGCTTTATCCGCCATTTTGTATAGATCCTCAAAATTACTTCCGTTGTTGGGAGCAATCGCCGCCCCGCAGCACGACGTAAGAATAAGCTTTGTCGGCTTGTCGGAGAATTCTGTTATTCCGGCTTTTTTTATTTTTTTGTTTATTTCATCCTTATTACATTCACCGGAGATAAAAACTATAAATTCA
This sequence comes from uncultured Clostridia bacterium, assembly GCA_946186535.1. Taxonomy (GTDB): domain Bacteria; phylum Bacillota; class Clostridia; order Oscillospirales; family Acutalibacteraceae; genus RUG592. Next base: position 342 of record CAMHNT010000250.1, on the reverse strand, counting down.
TCTCCGCCGAGTCTTCCGACTAAGTTTTTATCAAAAGTCTTTTGAAGACGTGCGGAATATCTTTTTATGAGATTATCGCCTTCTACATGTCCGAATGTGTCGTTAACGGTTTTAAATCCGTTAACATCAAAAATAAAAAATGTACCGTTCGGATCAACCGCAAGAGCCGCTTCCACTTCATCGATGAAAGCACGTCGGGAAAGTACGCCGGTCATATAATCATAACGGACTTCCTTTTCAAGAACCTTTATTTTCTTCTCAAATTCTTTTTTTTGTTTTTTCATTTTAATAAGAAGATAAAATGTAAAAAAGCAGAAAACAACTGCTATAACAGAAACGAGT
>CAMHNT010000249.1 GCA_946186535.1 uncultured Clostridia bacterium | reverse complement strand
ATATGCCCTTATAGGGCTACGTCAAACCACCCGTTTAACGGGTGGTTTTGATTTTTTGCTTTGGTGCACTTTTTTTAAAAAACGTTACGGACGAGGTGAAAAACGGGGGATTTGTCGGATGATTTGGATAAGTTTAACTTCTCTTGAAGATTATTTCTGTATGCCTTTAAGAAACTCTAATACCTCGAAAACCGTGGAAAAGGTTTCGCATTTTTGGCATAACCATTTATTTCGTTCGTCATTATCTTCGGTGGTAGGCAACCCCTTAGCTGTGAGATTATATAATACCACTTTTGCGTTTTGTATTGCATTGTCGGAATGTTTGGCTATATGAGTAATAGCTTCATAGCTTCCTTTATAGTAAGCGGGTTCTATTTTCTTGATTTCATCTTCCATTGCCTTCTTTTCGGCTTCGGTTTGAACCGACGGTGCAATGAGCTTGTAATGCAGCACAAACCAGTATTCTATACAGCCCGATGTCATTAACAGCCTTACACGAATACCGGGTTTGGGGCGCAGCTTTCTTAAGTCCTTAATGGTCTTGTATCTTTCGTCCCATTTTGCAATATCCTTGGTCTCAGTGTCAAACAAGAACCAAATCTCATCGGTTACATCAACCTTATTTCTGAATTGAGGCTCCTTATCAAACTTGCTTTTGGCGTCTTTAAAGAAGTCGTTTGTTTTTACGGCTTTGATCTTGCAGGCTCCCTTGAACTGTGACTGTATGAATTTTACATACGCTTCTTCCGTTTCACCTTCACAGAAAACAATGATATATGGTTTTTCTCTTCTTGCGTTCTGTTTACGAGCCATCAGCTTACCTCCTCAATTTTCACATCGGGAGTGGCGCCGTATTTTCCGACAAGATAGCCCTTTCGTATATTATCCGTTGTTCTTGTGTTAAACTCTATGAGGCTATACAGCTCAGAAACACCGGTATCATTGCTTTTATCAACAAAATACAGCTGGTCTTTTCTGAGAAGCTCCATATTCAACAGTTCTGTATTGTGCGTCGTGAAGACAATTTGAGCGCCGTGAGGATTAGATGCTTTGCTCTGGAATTTTGAAACAATGAAATTGACAAGCTCGGGGTGCAGCTCCCGCTCTAATTCATCGGCAAAGAAAACTCCGCCCTTTTCCAGAACAGATTCAATAGCAGGAGCAATCGACATTAACCGTATTGTTCCGTCTGATTCTTCAAATAGATCGAGTGAGTAGGTCTTACTGTTGCCTTCTTTGTCTACACCTAAATGTGCAGCCTTTGATGTAAGCTGCTTGGTTTTAAGGTGAATATCGGAAACATTGGTGTTTTCGGATAGCTGACGCCAGAATTGCAGCAGAGATGCCTTCATGTCCTCAGGCATATCATCGGGAAGCTCGGATTCTGTTCTTATTTCCTGACTGTTAAAATCGAATGACATATCCTGTATTCCCAGATCTGCCGATTTAGCATAATTGGATATAGAGCGAAGCATATTCTTATCTTCGGAATATTCCAGCAGCTGAGTCGGTATATCGGAATAGTCGTTTGAAAAATAAACATACTCGCGAAACCATTTCATTGCATTAGTGCAGGCTGAGTCATTCATCGTACACGCAACCGAAAAAAAGAGTTGGTTTTCGGAAACGGTTTCGCTTATTAGTTTACGCTTCTGTTTTTCCTCAGTAAATGTAAACGACTGACCGTCACGAGAAAATACCAATGCTTTTTGCCCTTTGGGCGAATGGTAAAGGTACTCTGTTAATACTTTCTTTTTTGTGGCTGAAAAACCGTAAATGTATTTTATACCGTTCACCATGTAAATAAATTCGAATTCAGTAGGTTCGTCTTTTGAATAGTCGTTAAGAAGGAAGGGGCTTACAGGTATTTCTGCCTTTTCATGCTGTGTTCTTTGAGCGTTTCTTATAAATTGGACAGCAAGCCAAAATGCTCTTATGACCGTGCTTTTTCCTCCGCCGTTTTTTCCAAAGAGAGCCGCTGCGGGTAAAAAACTTTTAGCACCCACAGAAATCAGACTGTTTTTGTACATACCATATCCCGAGGCTTCCATAGATAAAACAGCTTCATCACGAAACGAACGATAATTTTTGAATCGGAATTCTATAAGCATAAAAAACACCTCCTGAATATAGTCTACCACAGAATTAGAAAAAATACAATGCAAAAAATCAAAAATCTTGATTATTTACATTCAATTTTAAAGAAATTGTGCTGATGTATTTGTGCGGCAATCTGACAAAATTGCAGAGTATAATATCAGAATACAGCAAAGGTAAAAAGTATTGCAAGTATACCGATGCGAGCGCAGCATTTTATGAGCGAATATCGAATCCGAGTTACAATAGCGATTTTTGATCGTATATTATAACTGTGTCGAGCCTAGAGTGGTGGGGGTGCGGTCTGCCGGTGGCAGACGTTGCCGAAGGCAACAGCACCGACCGACGCGGCAGCGGAGAAGTGCCAACCGGTTTTTTGCGAAAAATGCGACCCTCATACAGTAAGGCCGGATTTATTTATTGTGCATCATTGCAGCAATAGCTCATTGAAAACTTTTGCGAGTTTTGGATTGAGTTTTCAATACAAGGTACCAAAACTGATTCCGGTCAAGCATAATACTCCTCACTGTCCCGTGTAACCGGAATAAAGCTGATATCATATTCGGCACAAACGTCTTTCATATAGTAAATAAAATCGTAGTATTCTTTTTTAGTCCCGGAGTATTTTCGTCCGTCTACATACGACACCTGATTCATTACGAAATAACGTGCACCCGAGCGGTGTCCTCGTGAACGGCGAATACGAGCTGATATTTGTCCGCATAAAATTTGGCAGCCTCGACTGCAATATAGTATGCCTCTATCGGATTGATAAGGTCATGATCTCCGAAGCTGATGATCCAATGACGCAGCTGCAGCTTTTGATAGTTGTTATAAGCTCTTGATAAAATTTCCATCTGCTGTGCCGCATATGGAAGCCTTACACCAAATGTACCAATCAGATTACTCGGAGTTTTACAAGGATTCACTACATAATTTATCACATCAGTCAGAGCAAAGGTATCGAAATACTTTCCATCCTCGCCCTTGCCGATCACCTTAAAAGTTGCCATGTTTCATCCCCCCGCATTGTCAGATTATCTTTTGCTTCAATGTTGTTTGGTATGGTTTTGATTATGTTCTCAAATTTGGGCAGCTTAGAGGCTAATGCCTGCCTTAACGGTGCTTCCGAAGAGGTCTTTCTGTGCTTTGGTGCACTTTTTTTAAAAAACGTTACAGACAGGGAAGAAAATGGAAGATTTGAGGGATAATTCGTATAAAGTGTGGTTGTGGTATTGTGATTCAAATTATCTGTAGATCTCGTCAAGCGTCAGCAGCGTGACCTCATCTTTATGCTGCAAAAGTTGATCTGTAAATC
>CAMHNT010000248.1 GCA_946186535.1 uncultured Clostridia bacterium | reverse complement strand
CGTGTTGGTACAATGCAGTATTGTTCCGGACAACAGCTTCATCTCTGATCTCTACTGAACCCGAACAGAAAATACCTCCTCCCATGTAGTTACTTTCATTATTTTCAATTACAGCTTCGCCGCCCAGTTCAAGAGTTCCGCCGATATAAGCACCGCCGCCAGAATATTGAGTACCGGACGTTACTCCTTTTGCTTCATTATCAGAAATTCTTGCGGTACCATTGATCGTTACAGTACCGTAAACGCGTATACCTCCACCGTTACCATAGATCTTGTGATTGGTAATCTCGCCGCCGGAGATGGTAGTTGTCTTGCTGCCTACTGCAATATAAAGACCGCCGCCTTCGCAGCTGCCTGCTTCACAGTAGTTCGAGTCGATCTTTCCTCCGGTCATCGTAAAGCTGACAGCATTATTATTAAAATACAAACCGGCACCGGCAGTCACGGATCCATTGACGCTGGACGTGGAATTTTCCGAAATCAGCATACTGTCACTTACGTTTCCCACAGAATAAGCCTCACAGAAAAGACCGCCGCCGAAAAAAGCTTTCGTGTTCCGGCTTATTTCTCCTTTGTTGAGGTTTACGGTCGCCCAAGAGCCTACATAGATTCCAGCGCCGCGACGTGTATTAGTATCACTTGTGAGAGTGTTGTCCGAAACAACTCCGCCGTTCATCGTGAAGCTTGATTTGAAATTGCCTTCGCTCTGCACAAATATTCCGCCGCCGTAGCTGAGAGCGGAATTTCCTGTGACCGAACCGCCATTCATCGTGAAATCGGATTTATTGTGCATATATACACCGCCGCCTGACGAACCGGCGCTGTTTCCGCTGATCTCACCGCTGTTGAGAACGAACTGAGGTCTTGTAGAAGCAGCCGCCGCAGCGAAATAAATTCCGCCGCCGCTGGCTTTGGAAGTGTTGTTGTTGACCTTACCGCCGTTGAGCGTAAAGGACGAGCCTTTCAGAGCCGTCGAAGCGTAGAAATAAACTCCGCCGCCGTAGTTCTCCGCAGCAGTATTTCCGCTGATGCTGCTTCCGGCGTCAACCGTCAAAGACGCAGTGTTATTGAAGAAAAATCCACCGCCGCTGAGCTGCGCCGTGTTGCCTTCAACCGTCACATTTTCAAGCGACATGAAAACAAGACTTTCAACATAAATACCGCCGCCGTTTTCCGAAGCGTTGTTTCCGGTTACGGTGAGACCGCTTATGGTATAAACGGAATCTGCGGATATGCTGTCCGAACGATAGAAAGCGATACCGCCGCCGTTTGAAGCAGAGTTGCCGCTTATTTCACCGCCCGAAAAGTCGACAGAATCCGCATTGAAAGCATAGACGGCTCCGCCCTGGAGTTCACTGCTGTTTCCCGTTAATTTACCGCTTATCATGTTGAAGTAGCCGTTGTCTTCGACTCTTATTGCAGCGCCGTTTCCTGCACTGTGATAATTTCTTATTTCAATACCGTCAATAATAAGTTTTGCGCCGCTGACAACGGTAATCGCACGAATATCGCTTGAACCGTCGGAAGACAATGCGCCGCCTTCGCCGGAATCAATGATTTTAAGCGTTCCATAGACCGCAATCTGATTTTCATCTCCCGAATAAACAGGACTCAGCGTATGACCGTTCAGGTCTATGGATACAACCGTATTATCGGGAATCATGAGATTCTCGGTATAATCATTATTGAGTTTTATGCTGCCCTGCCCCGGCTCACTTTCGGAAGCGGAGGCAGCTATTTGGTTTATGGTTGCCTGAAGGCTTTCGTCAACGATATTATATTTCGGCAGTACATCGGAGTTGAGATCAAACCCCAGCGCCGAAACCGCCTCGATAATCGAAAACGTAACCTCGGAAGGCATCGTATTCAATGAGAGACAGAATATGACAACCCACGCCGCTATGTTTTTCAGTAAAGATTTTTTCCTTTTCATCGAATCACCTCGAATTTTCTAACATACGCACATTCATCGCTACAACATAATACTTTTTATGACGGTTAAATTTTTTGAAAACTATACGTTTTCGTAAAATGTACACTTTTGCGAAAACGTATAGTTTATTTGTGGATTAGCTTTTTATATTAAATATATTTTTATTATATAACATTTATCTTCCAATGTAAAGACACTTTTTTAAAATATTAATGATATTTTTTCTAAAAAAACACACTATTCTACACAATTCACTAAAAATCAGGAGGTTTTTTATGGAGCATTTGAATATTTATCACCGCAGCGACGGTCGCTGGGAAGGAAGAATTCTTCGGGGAAAGAATGAAAAAGGAAACCGTAAATCCAATATATTTTCGGAAAAAGCAAAGAACAGGTACGAAGGAAAATGGTGGACATTCTCAGCAGCGAATTTTCACAAAGTAACTGTTCAAAAACAGTATCGTTATTGTTTTCCGAGTGGTATGGCAGTATCCGCCACAGAGTAAAAGAATCGACCTCCGCCAATTATCTGATGAAAGCAAACAAGCATATATTGCCTGAGTTCGGAGAAAGAATCATAACTTCAATAAATCAGAACGATATATACTCATTTATCGAATCAAGGCAGAAACAGGGACTTTCCAACAGATATATTTCCGATATTCTGGTACTGTTAAAGTCTGTTTTCAAATATGCTGTAAAAACTTATCATATTTTCAATGTTCTTGACGGAATTCTTTTGCCGAAGAAAAAGACAGTAGAAATACAGCTTTTGGAGAAAAACCAACAGAAAAAAATATAGAGGTATGTTTCGGAAAATCGAAATCTAACTACTCTCGGAATAGCCCTTTCAATGTCAACCGGACTCCGAATCGGAGAGCTATGTGCTCTGAAATGGGATAACATCGACCTTAAAAAACGTATTCTGACCGGCAGAAGCACCATTCAGAGAATCCAGTGTTCCGGAGGAAATACAAAAACAAAGATTGTTGTTACCGAACCGAAAAGCGAGTCTTCAATGAGAAGCATTCCTATTCCTGAAAATATGATAGATTTTTTAAAAGAATTCAAAGGAACACCGGATGACTATGTACTTTCCGGAACGGAAAAACCGGTTGAACCGAGAACAATGCAATACCGTTTTACAAAGATTCTGAAAAACGTAAAATTGCCGTCGGTTCATTTTCACGCATTGCGCCATATCTTTGCTTCAACCTGCGTGGAACTGGGATTTGACGTGAAGGCTCTTTCCGAGCTTCTCGGTCACAGCAAGGTTGAAATTACGCTGAATAGATATGTTCATTCCTCTTTTGAACGCAAGCGTGAGTATATGGAGCGTTTGGAATTTTCTTTAAAAAATGAACTTTGATAATAGAATAAAACCTTCAGCTGTTTTTTCGCAAAAGTATACATTTTACGAATGGCATATTGGAAGGTTCAATCCCAAATTTTGTGTAAACACCAAAACCGGTGCAAAATAAAAATC
>CAMHNT010000247.1 GCA_946186535.1 uncultured Clostridia bacterium | reverse complement strand
TTTTAATATTGTGAATAAATTGGCTTTATTCCGGAAAAACTACCAAACAACAGAGGTGAACGTATGTTTAATTTTCTAAAAAAAATAAATGAATTTTACAAACCGCAGGTTCAGCTCCCCGAAAGCAGACCTAAGATTAAAATCAGTGCCAGTCTTGACAAAAACATAAATATGATTAAAAAGCTCTTTGATTATTCAAGCGACCTGACAATTAAAAATATGAATTTGAAAGCCACAGACGGCAGAGTAGGTCTGGCTGTAGTGACCATGGAAGGAATGGTCGATAAGGAAACACTTGCCACAAGTGTTTCAAATCCTCTCTCAAATTACAGTGAAATACTTTTTTCGGATTGTGACGTTTTTTCCGTTATCGAAAAAGACATCATTACCTGTCCGGATCACTCAACTGTCACAACAATAGATGAAATAACATCTTTTATAATGTCGGGATTTGCCTGCCTGATAATTGACGGCTGTACTAAGGCGCTGGTGATCGGGGTTCAGGGTTTTTCCTTCAGGAGTGTTGCAGAACCTGACACCGAAGTTTTACAGAGGGGAAGCCGGGAAGGATTTGTTGAACCGCTCAGAATCAATATCTCAATGGTACGCAGACGGCTGAGAAATACCGATCTGAAATTTGAAACTATGACCTTGGGAACAGTTTCAAAAACAGATATATGTCTTTGTTACTTGAACGATTGTGTGTCAACAGAGATTCTCGAAGAGGTCAGAAAACGGCTTGAATCATCAAATATTGAAACTCTTTTTGCATCGGGTTATCTGGTTTCGTATTTGGACTCCGAAAATTCTTTGTTTTCAGGTGTAGGTGTAACCGAACGTCCCGACACTGCCTGTGCGAAAATATGCGAAGGACGTATTGTTATCCTTGTTGACGGAACTCCAAGCGCTCTCGTCATTCCTCATATTATGGTCGAAAATTTTCAGACTCTTGATGATTATTCAAATCGTCCGTATTTTGCGACAATGACGCGATGGCTTAAATATATAGCATTTGTTATTTCTATTATACTTCCGGGATTTTATGTTGCGCTTGCAAGCTATAATCCCGAGTTTTTCCCAAGTCAGCTCCTTACTAAGGTTGCAACATCAATTTCGAAAACTCCGTTTTCTGCGTTTTCGGAGGTACTTTTTTTTACGTTTATTTATGAGATAATGAGAGAGGCAGGACTGAGGCTTCCAAAAACTCTCGGTCATGCTGTCAGTATAATAGGCGGACTTGTTATCGGTGACACAGCAGTAAGCTCAGGTTTTATCGGTGCACCCACATTGATGATAGTAGCCCTTACGGTTATATGTTCTTATGTAATACCGGATTTATATGCTCCTGTTGCTTTTTTACGTTTTCTGTTTATCATATGCGGCGGATTATGGGGAGTGTGGGGAATAATACTGGTGTTTTGTGCTCTTACTGTAAATCTGTGTTCAAAAGAAAGCTTCGGAGTACCTTTTTCGTCACCGATAGCGCCGCTTAGCCTCTTCGGACTTCGAGATGTATTTGTTCGTGCGGATTGGAAGATTCTATCACGTAAACAGGTAAAGGTACAGGATCTTATAGAATAACAAAAAATTTAATATCACGGAGGATGGAACGAATGGAAAAAACAAAATATATAACTCCTTTTCAGCTTTTCAGTATAATGTCAATAAGCAGTATTTTCTGCTCAATGATGTACTCCCGGTACACAGTTGAAAATGTTGATTTACTGACATATGGCATAGCTGCTTTAATAGCGATTGTGGTAATTTTAATTATAGCAATTCCGTTTTTTCTGTTAATGAAAAAAGCGGAGCATTATAATATTATAAAAGCCATGCAGATAAAGAAGCCTGTTTTAAGCGGAATTTTTTATACGGTTTATATATTGTATTTTATATATTCCGCTTCAGCATCGCTTGTTATGTTTTCGTTCATGCTCAGCAATTTTATAAATCCGGGTCTTTCTTTTTCCGTTTTTTTCTTCATTGCGCTGTCCTGCTGCTATTATTCGGCATCAAAGGGATTGACAACAATTGGAAGATTATCAGGTTTATTTTTTATTGTAATTACTTTTCTGGTTGCAACAAGCGGTTTTTCTCTTGCTTTCAGAATAAACATTCGGAATTACTCATACATGTTCAGAGAGAATACTGACGGAATTTTCGAAAATTTTGCACACATTCTTTCTTTTACCTCATCGCTTCCTGTTGCTTTTCTGATTGCTCACAGGATTAAGGGAAACATTAAAAAGACTTTTATTTCATGGATAATATACTCCAATCTGTTTGTATTTGCGTTAAGTATTATCTCGTTTGGAGTGTTGGGGCAATATTTTAAATCTACTCCATATCCTTTTTATACGGCGACCCAGCTTGTCGAAGTCGGAGCATTTCAGAGACTTGACGCATTTTTTATTTCGCTTTGGACTGTGGGAATGTTTGTGAATGTTTCATTTCTGCTTTATGCATTGAGAGAAACTATTCAAAGCTCGTTCTGTGCGGAAAAAGTAAAATATATAAATCCTCTCTCCGCAGTCGTCATAGGAATCATATCGCTTCTGGCAACAAAATTTGAAAAAGTCCGATATGTGATTCTGAATACAAAGATTATCCTGGTATTATTCCTGGCAGCGGCTTTTGTTTTTCCTATTATAGCTGTTCTTGCAGTGGGAAAAAGAAGAGTGAGTACAACTTTAGCCAAAAGCGCTTCGGTTTTAATTGCAGTCATTCTTTGTATTCCGCTTTTGACCGGATGTCAGAAAACTCAGATTCAGGACCGAATGATCATCAAGGGGGTAGGAATCGACAAGAAAAATGATGAATATTTCGTAACAGTTCAGTATATAGATAACTACTCCGACGGCGACAAACAACAGAACAAGTGTATTCAGGTCAGCGGAAACTCGGTCGGAGAGGCAATAGGTCTTATAAAAAACAGTTCCGGCAGTGAACCTTTTCTCGGTCAGAATGTTGCGATGATAATCGGCTGGGAAACGGCAAAAGGTGACATGGAAGCTATTCTTGACTATTTCATAAGATACAGTGACGCAAGACCTACGGTTAATCTTTATGTCAGCGAAACTACGGCCGAAGATATTTTGACACTTGAGGTTTCGGGAAATATTTTACCTATAGATCATTTAACATCAATCTCACCTTCGGAATCAAAAAACAACAATCTTTTTACCATTCTGAATTTTATTAATCAATCCGTTAATCCTACGGATACACCGACTGCTTCATTGATTTACGTGGACAACAACACTGTAAAGCTTTCATCTGTAGCTGTTTTCGGCGGCGAAAACAAACTTTACAAGCTTGACAAAAACGAATTCATAACCTACAAAACCCTTCTCGCAATAGATGACGGAACAGTCCTGAGCTTTGACGGAATTTCCGGAAAGGTAACAAAATGTGATACAAACATCGTTGCGAGA
>CAMHNT010000246.1 GCA_946186535.1 uncultured Clostridia bacterium | reverse complement strand
CGCAGCTTTTGAACACGACATAAAGTGAGAAAATGCCGTTTTTATGCGGTAGACATAAGTGTCGGGTAGAAAAATCGTCTTTATTCCGGTAATTGTAACACGTTAGACAGGCAGTTTCAATATATTAGTCTAATGCTTGAGCGAGCATATAATTTGTAAAGCCAAATTCAAATAATATACCGAAACAGAAAATGAGTGTCCATAACCTGAATCCGTTATGAACACTCATACTGGTGCCGGTGACCGGACTCGAACCGGTACGGTATCGCTACCGGCGGATTTTGAGTCCGCTACGTCTGCCAATTCCATCACACCGGCAAATTACCGTAACTAATTATACATTAACCAAATAAAAAAATCAAGTCTTATTTTAGCTTATTATTCTTTTAAATATTTCATTTTCCCGATTAATGTGCTACAATATTCCTTAGAATACGGAAGGGTTGTGAGAAAATGACCAACAAAAACCTGATTGACCTTGAGGCTATGTCGGTAAAGCAAATCGATAAGCTCGTCAAAAAGGCAAAGAAAATTATGCAGAGTCCTGCGGACTACCGCCATACCTGCGACGGAAAAATACTGGCAACGCTGTTCTACGAGCCAAGCACACGCACTCAGATGTCTTTTCAGACCGCAATGCTCAAGCTCGGCGGAAGAACTATCGGCTTTGACAATCCGATGAACTCCTCTGTTGCAAAGGGCGAGAATCTCAAGGATACAATAGCCGTCATAAGCGGTTACTCTGATATCATCGCCATCAGGCATCCGACAGAGGGTACGGCAATGGCAGCTTCGCTGTACTCCGAGGTTCCCGTTATCAACTGCGGCGACGGCGGTCACCTCCACCCCACTCAGACTCTCACCGACATTGTTACATTAAGCTGTGAGAAAGGCAGACTGGATCACCTTAAAATAGGCGTGTGCGGAGATTTGCTTAACGGACGCACAGTGCATTCACTTATAAAAGCTCTTTCGAAGTATGAGGGCAATTCGTTTGTACTGATTTCGACTCCGGAGCTGAGCGTGCCGATATATATTATTGATATACTCGAGAAGAACCACTGCAAATACGAGATTTCAAACAGCCTTGCTGAGGCTGTCAAAGACCTCGATATGCTGTATATGACGAGGATTCAGAGAGAAAGATTTGGAAGCGAGGAGGATTATCAGGCGCAAAAGGACGTCTTTGTTCTTGATAAAGAAAAGCTTTCAAACGCGCGCGAGGATATGATTATCCTTCACCCGCTGCCCAGGGTCAACGAGATTACCGTTGAAATCGACGACGATCCGAGAGCTTTGTATTTCAAACAGGCTCAGTACGGAATGTTCGGCAGAATGGCGCTGATTCTTCTGCTGCTCCAGGACGAGGACTTTGTTCTCAACGAAAGGGATACATTTATCTCCGAACACCACTGCAAAAACACAAGGTGCATCACTCAGAGCGAGGATTATCTCCCCCGCCGCAGCTATGAAAAACTCGGAATGCAGATGTGTGACTTCTGTGACAAAAGAATGGACTAAAAGAAAACGGGGTCGGTAATACCGATCCCGTAACTGCATTTTGCAAAACGAAAAGCGGTGACAACGCGTCACCGCTTAATCATTTCAAATTAATTCCTTACCCTGCAGGGTTTGGTAAAAGAGGCTTAACTGTTCTTTGGACTCATCTCCGTAAATAAATTCACCGAATTCAAGATAAGTATTACATTGGACCTTTCTCCGTTCGTAGAATAGCCGTTAAAAATTTACCTAGCGCATGGGATTAATCTCCAATTCTGAAATTTATATCCGACAGCTAATGCTGCAAAAATCAAATTCTCATCGGTCTGTCCTCAGAAAACAAAAGAATTAATTATCAAACCAGTTTATATTAAATTGTAAGAAGTCCGTTTTCATCCCAATTTTCATTGAGTAAAGAATGCTTCCTTTATCCGGGGCTGCTGTGACGAAATATGTGAAATGAAAGTTAAATTAGATGATGAACAAGCATCTTGGCAGCTAACGGTTCAAGTCGTAATCCGAAAATGTAATTTTTTGTTTCATAAACAATTAAATGATTCGCTGACCGACTCCGATAAAGTATTCAAGCTTAGTCCCGACGAAATCGGGATTCATACATTGGGGGGCAAGCTCCGAATGTAGGTCATGATACGATAGTTGTAAGGAATCTTAGCTTTCATATTAAGACCTCCTTTTGTCTTTTCTTTGTCTATATTATACAGCATAGTTTTAACATTGTCAAGTATTTTAATAAGAATCTTTTAAATTTTATTTTTAAAAATACTCTTGCACTTGATTTTCAAATGTGTTATAATAAAAAAGGTGAGTTGTAAAAATTCGCCTTAAAACCCGAGAGATCGGGCTTTTTCTTTTTTAAACTCTACCTTCCCCGTGCGGACAAAATCTCTCTGCAAAGAAAAAAGAGCGTGCCATGCACGCTCACAGAACTCTTAACCTGTTAGGACTTGGTTTCTCTGCCGAGCAGGTAATCTACCGATACCTCAAGAATGTCGGCAAGAGCCACCAGCTCAACATCTGTTACAAATCGAATCTGACCCTCGAGCTTTGAAAGTCCGGAAGCGTTCATATCTACGCCGTTGACCTGAAGCTGCGCGAGCAATTCCTTTTGCTTCATACCCTTCTGCTTTCTGACAAGCTCCACGCGGTTGCCTACCAGATTACGGTCTCCAAGTTCCTGCTTACGAAGTCTCATTTTTTACTCTCTCCAAATCGTTTTAATTCTTTTTGAAAATTCTCCAAAAACATTATGTACCTATTATAATACTTTATTAGAAAAAAAACAAGCCCTTTTTGTAAATAAATTTAAAAAAATGAAATTTTTTGTGCTTTTCAGTTACAATTCGTTTAACTATTGTTGATTATTAATAATTTATCCATATATTCAGATAATCCAGTTGTATTATTTTACAGTTTATTTTGCTGATGTGGAAAGATGTCAATAGTGTTAAGAACTTATAGTACGAGTGTTAATTCGTGTTAATGATGTGAAAAAGTCGTTTTTTGCCGATTTTACTACAAGTTATTACAGAAAGATTACAGAGCAGCATGGCAAACAATCAAATAAATTTACCAAACAAAAAGCACTATGGGTTCAAAAAATGAATCCACAGTGCTGTTATTTCCTTGCTATTTTCAGATAAAAAATTAATAATTTAACGGTGTACTTGCATCAGAGGCAGGATTACCCTGAGAATATGTAATAACGTCAACATCATTTAATAATACTATATCGACAACAGGGGTATTATATATTTCTTTCATATTCAATCTCCTTATCAATAAGAATACGTTTCATTGATATATAATCATAACACTTATATGAAGTATTATCAAGCAGAATCTTGGACAATATTATAGATGAAAAATTAGTTGTTTTAACTATAGGGAGCCTCTAATAATTCAATGTTGTGCAGAAGTGCGGAAGATTTATGGCAGA
>CAMHNT010000245.1 GCA_946186535.1 uncultured Clostridia bacterium | reverse complement strand
GAAGGGCGCAGATAAGCACCATTCACAGTTTCTGCAGCGATCTTGTGAGAGAATTTTTCTATACGCTCGATATCCCCTCGGATTTTAGAATTGCCGAGGAAGAGGAGCTTGCCGTAATTAAAAATATTGCCATGCAGAACGTTCTTGAAATGAAGTACAGTGAGAGGGACGACCGCTTTGAAAATGCCGTCGAGGTTTTTTCAAGCGTTCGCGACGATTCGATTTTACAGGGGATCGTTCTGAGACTCTATGAGTTTCTGAGGTCGCACCCGTTTCCCGAAAGTTGGATCCGTGAAAAGGCGGCAATGTATGACGTGACGAAAAGTGCGGAGGAAACGGAGTGGGGAAAAACAATAATTGAGCGTTCGAAAATGACGGCTCTGTTTATGAAAAATCTCAGCGATATCAGCCTTAAGCTTACGGAGCAGGAGGAAAAGCTCAATAACGGCAAGTTCGGCGACGTAATCAGATATGACAGGGATTTTATCGAGATGCTCATAAAAAGGCTTGACGAGGGGCACTGGAACGACATCATTCACATTCTCGGTACATATACCCCCGGCACGCTGTCAGCTCCGAGAGGCTTCGCAGATAACGAAATCAAGGTCGCAGTCGCAGGCTACAGGAAGATAATAAAGGACGCCATAGGCGAGCTTCAGGAGTTGTTTATCAGAAACAACGAGCAGTGCATGGACGATATCGCCGATCTTGCTCCGGTGGTTTCGAGTCTTTTTGAGATCATGCTTCTTTTCGGAGAGGAATACTCACGGCTTAAGCTTGAAAAATCGCTTGCGGATTTCTCCGATCTGGAGCACTGGACTCTGAAGCTTCTCGTCAGAAACGGCGAAAACGGAATTGAATTCACCGAGACAGCGAGGGAGATATCTTCACGCTACGACTACGTTATGGTAGACGAATATCAGGACGCAAACACTATTCAGGATACCATATTCAAGGCGGTCAGCGACAACGACAAAAAGCTGTTTGTGGTGGGCGACGTAAAGCAGAGTATCTATAGGTTCAGACAGGCAATGCCCGAAATATTTATTGACAGGAAAAACAGGTACATTCCCTACACCCCCGATGAGGACGCTTACCCGGCGAAGATAATTCTCGACATGAATTTCCGAAGCAGGATAGGAGTTACCGAGGGAGTGAATTTTGTTTTCAAAAATCTTATGTCACGGAGCGTGGGCGATATCGATTATACCGAGGATGAAGCTCTCCGTGCAGGTGCGCCGTACGACGAGGACACGGGCAGCGCAGTTTCCTTCCACCTTCTGGAGCTTGAAAATTCGGAGACTCAGGACAGGGACATCGAGGAAGCAAGGTATATCGGAAGGCTTATATATAAGATGATGACCGAGGAGAAGATCACTTCAAAGGAGGGAAAGAGAAATCCTACGTTCGGGGATTTCTGTATTCTCATGAGAGGTACGAAAACTCATGCGCCTGTGTTCCTGGAGGAGCTTCTGAAAATGGGCATTCCTGCCGTGAGCGAAACGAGCGACAGCTTCTTTTCTCAGCATGAAATTCAGGTCATGCTGTCGCTTCTGAGGATTATAGACAACCCGGTTCAGGACATTCCCCTGGCGGCGGTTCTGCTGAGTCCGATGTTCGGTTTTAATGCGGACGAGCTTGCGAAGCTTCGGGTGAAATATCCGGAGGGTACGCTTTATTCAATGCTTCTTCAGGAAAATTCTGTCGGTAACAAAAAGACCCTAAGCTTTACGGAAAAGCTTTCAAGGCTTCGGAAAATATCGACAAGCGTTACGACCGATACTCTTCTGAACAAAATCTACAGCGAAACGTCATATCCCGAAATCGTATCGGCAGGAGAGGACGGGGATTTCAAAAAGAAAAATCTCAGACTGCTTCTTCAGTATGCGAAAAGCTACGAAAATTCGGGCTACAGGGGAGTAGGCGGCTTCGTCAGGTTTATAGACAGACTTCGTGAAAACGGCTGTGACCTGAATGCGGCGGAGAGAAAATCCGAGGTTTCCGAGAACGCAGTAAGTATTATGACAATTCACAAGTCTAAGGGTCTGGAGTTTCCGATATGTATTGTCGCAAACCTCAACAGAAAATTCAACAGCGATACGAAAAACGAGGTGCTTCTGCATAATGAACTCGGACTCGGAGTGCGCAGAAAGGACGATACTCTTCTGTGCCGCTACACGACAATGCCGAGGGAAGCGGTTTCGCTTGAGATAAAGAGGAACGAGATGTCAGAGGAGCTGAGGGTGCTTTATGTTGCGATGACGAGAGCGAGGGAGAGGCTTGTTCTTGTTGCGAGCAAAAAGGGTATCGGGAATTACGTTTCCGGAGTTGCAAAAAAGCTTGCGTTTGACGGGACGGTTTCTCCTTATACGGTGAGCTCGGCTTCGTGCATGAGCGACTGGATAGTTGACTGCCTTCTTGTGCATAAAAGCGGCATTGCGCTCAGAGAGCTGGGCGGATACAACGGCGATGTGTATGAGGGCTTCACTTATGATTGGGACGTGAATATTGTTGAGAATCCGGCGGCGCTTCCGGAGGATGTACCGGCAGCGGAAACGGAAGAAAAAAGCGATGACGACATAGATACCGAACAGCTTTCACAGGATACAAAGGAGGAGTATCTCGGGATTCTGAAGGAAAGATTGTCGGCAGAATATGAGTATAAGAAAATGACGGAGATACCGGTCAAGGTCTCGGCTTCGTCGCTTGCGGAAAAGGAAAGCAGTATCGAATATACGGCTTCAAGTGTGCCTGCGTTCATGAACAGAAACGGCCTTACGGCGGCGGAAAGGGGTACGGCTGTTCATACGTTTGTACAGTACTGCGATTTCGAAAAAGTAAGAGTTTCCGTTGACGGCGAGATAAGAAGACTTGTTGAAAACGGATTTATTTCAAAAGCTCAGGGCGATTCAATATACAGAAAAACGGTCTATGATTTTGTGAAGTCGGAGCTTATGGAAAGGATTCTGAAATCCGATGCTGTCGAGAGAGAATTCAGGTTCACCGTCGAAATTCCTGCCGGCATGGCGGACAGGACTCTCGAATTTCCGTACAGCGAGGAACCGATTGTTCTTCAGGGTGCGGTTGACTGTCTTTTTGAAGAGAACGGAAAAATCGTAATTGTTGATTACAAAACGGACAGGGTAGAAAATATCGGTGAGCTTGCTGAAAGATACGCACCTCAGCTGAGACTTTATAAGCTTGCTGTCGAGCAGGTCATGGGAAAGCTTGTGTCGGAGTGTCTTATATATTCCTTCGGACTTGGGGAGAGCGTAAGAATAAAACAATAACAAAATTGTAAATTTTTATTTACCTGCCTTAGGACTATAGAAATTCTTTGAGTAATGTATTATAATAAATATGAGTGAACAAACTCAAAAATTGACAAAAAGTTTGAAAGAGACCCAGTAAAGTTTTTGCCAAGCTTTTTTCAAAAAGCTTGCGGAGTCCAGAGGCAGAGCCT
>CAMHNT010000244.1 GCA_946186535.1 uncultured Clostridia bacterium | reverse complement strand
GACTGTTTTGGAAAGAGGGACGCTTTGGCAGAAAGCGTCCCTTCCCGAAGATTAAGCAAACTCTCCTCGCCGCTCCAAGGCGACTTGACCAAGTATATTTTACTCATTTAAAAAACCTGACTGTGATTTTCAAACATACTTTTAACATTAGCTATAACCAGAACAACAAAAAAATTTAACCGTGCTCTTTCAAACTTTATGTGTAATTTTTAAATTTGCTCATTTATAGTTTCAAAAAAATCCGCTTTATCCCCAAAAACAAAAAAGGACAGTGATATCATGATCAACCACAAAAAAGCATCAATCTTTTTCCTGACCCTCCTCATCATCTCTGCTTTCCTGTGCGGCTGCGGAAGCACGGTTATAAACAACGAAGCCGATGAAATTAAACTGTATTCATGGGAATACACAGGCGAGCAGGGAATTTTCTCCGAACTTTCTTTTGAAAACGACAACGCAGTGCTCACCATAGACAGAGACGGCGAGCACTGCGAAATAAACGGTCTTTGTGTTTTCGGAGAACAGAGCTTTGTGATTATAGACAACACCCTGAAAAATAAATTTGTTTTCATCTACACACTTTCCGGAAAATATCTCCGACTGGAATACAACGGAAGCAGCATTGAATTCGAGAAAGCAGAAAAAAGAGAATTATAACTCTTCGATAACGCTCCAGTCTCTCATCTCGTCAACCGCCATATCGCTCGGTATGGCGGCATTCGTCTTTTTGTCGGTTTTGTTTCTCTCAGCGCCGGAAAGTGTGCTGTAAATCGAGCCGCACCTGAGAACGTCGTTGACAAGCTGATTCGGCACGTCGTTGTTGCCGTATTTTATCGTTTTTCTTCTTTCCTCCTGCGGCTTGATACTGTTATCGTTTTTCATTTTCAATCTCCTTTCAGATTGTTTTTATGTTCAACATTATCTTTTCATTTTTAGCCGGGAATTATACAGACAATATGTCCTAAGAATTTTTTAACAAATATATCATAGACAAAAGAATTTTTCTGTGTTAAAATTATAATAGTAATCCCATAACAAGAAGCAGGTGATAAAATGAACAACATCGAAAGACGAAACAACGGAATGATATATATTTCAGACGATGATGTTTTCGAACAGCAGAAAAGAGCAAGACGTCTCACTCAGAAAATAAACACAATGGACAGAAGCGATTTCAAGGGAATCTCCGAGGTCGTAAAGGAACTTTTCGCAAAATCCGAAAACGCTATCGTCAATCCGCCCTTTTACTGCGACTACGGCTTCAATATCGAAATAGGAAAAAATTTCTTCTGCAATTACAACTGCACGATCCTCGATGTCGCAAAGGTCAGAATCGGAGACAACTGCCTTTTCGCTCCGAACGTTGCAATCTATACGGCGGGTCACCCCATTCACCCTGCGTGCAGAAACACCCTCTACGAATACGGAATCGAAGTCACAATCGGAAACAATGTATGGATAGGCGGGAACTCGGTCGTCTGCCCCGGGGTTACAATCGGTGATAATGTTGTAATCGGAGCAGGCTCAATAGTTACAAAAGATATACCGTCATGGAGCGTTGCCGCAGGAAATCCCTGCCGTGTTCTCAGGGAAATTACCGACGACGACATAGAATACTATTTCCGTGACAGAAGGTACGACGACGAGGCAATGGCGGACATGAAGCGTATCTGGGAGGAAAGCTCGGACGACTCAAAATTCCCTTTCGGAAAGTAACCGGCTGTAATAATATTGATATACATTTTTTTGAATAAAATTGTATCTTGACAATATGCCCGTAAAATGATAAAATATTTCGAGAGAATTTTGGATATATACTTTATTTTCTGCGGATTTTGGCTGCAATTTGGGATAATTTGTATATTCATGTTTATATGGGCAGACAGGGATTGCAAAAATGTCGTATAACGGCATTTTTGAGGAGTAATATACGGTTAAGGGCTTTGACCTTAATAAACCACCGGAGGCGCTGCCTCCGGACTCCGCAAGCTTTTTTGAAAAAAGCTTGGCAAAAACTTTTACTGGCTTCGCTATCTTTCGGATTTGTGGATAGTGCAATTAATAATAAGGAGTTTTCGAAATGAACTATTTGCTGAAGAATGCCAATGTTTTTCAGAATTCTGAAATAAGCAAAAAGGATTTACTTATTTGCAACGGGCATATTGTTTCTATCGGCAGTTCTCTTGTTCCTTCCAGCGATACCGACATTATTGATTTAAATAATTGTTTCATATTTCCCGGTTTTATTGATGTTCATGTACATCTAAGAGAACCGGGTTTTTCATACAAAGAAACCATCAAAACAGGTTCGCTCGCAGGCGCTCACGGAGGCTACACCGATATCTGCTCAATGCCTAACCTTTCCCCCGTTCCCGACAGCGTGGAGAACGTGAAAAAGCAGCTTGAAATAATCGAACGTGACGCTGTCATCAACGTTCATCCTTACGGTTCTATCACCGTGAATGAACAGGGCGAGGAACTTTCCGACCTTGACGGACTTGACAAGTACGTTATTGCCTTCTCGGACGACGGACGAGGAGTTCAGAGCGACGAGATGATGCTTTCCGCTATGAAAAAGGCACGTGAGCTCGACAAGATAATTGCGGCTCACTGCGAGGTAAATGAGCTTCTGAAGGGCGGTTATATTCACGACGGCGAATATGCAAAGGCTCACGGTCACAGGGGTATCTGCTCCGAAAGCGAATGGGGTCAGATCAAGCGTGACATCGAGCTTGTCCGTCAGAGCGGCTGTAAATATCATGTCTGCCACGTATCGACAAAGGAAAGCGTTGAGCTTATAAGACAGGCTAAAAAGGACGGTTTGAGCATAACCTGTGAAACGGGACCTCACTACCTCGTGTTCAACGACGGCGACCTCATCGAGGACGGAAGATTCAAGATGAATCCGCCGATAAGAAGCGAGGAGGACAGGCTTGCGCTCATCGAGGGCATAAAGGACGGCACGATAGACATGATCGCTACCGACCACGCTCCGCACAGCCTTGAAGAAAAATCGAGAGGACTCGAAAAAAGCCTGATGGGCGTTGTCGGACTCGAAACGGCATTCCCGGTTCTCTACACACATCTTGTTAAGAAAAATATTATTACACTTAAAAAGCTTATTGAACTGATGAGCGTAAATCCCGGCAGACGCTTCGGGCTCGACTCATCTATTGATACAGATAAACCTGCAAATCTTGCAGTATGGAATTTAGACGAAAAATATACGATTGACCCCGAAACCTTCCTCACCATGGGACGTGCCACGCCTTTCGAGGGCATGGAGGTTTACGGTCAATGTATGATGACAATGGTCAAGGGGGAAATAAAATGGAAACAAAATTAAACAGAAAAATTGTCCTCGAGGACGGTAGCGTATACCTCGGAACGGGCTTCGGTCACGAATGTGACAGAGTCTGCGAGCTTGTATTCAACACTTCAATGGTTGGCTATCAGGAAATCGT
>CAMHNT010000243.1 GCA_946186535.1 uncultured Clostridia bacterium | reverse complement strand
TTAAAATATACACATTATAATATCAAGCCTGAAAAAAATTGTGATTTTTCGAGTTTTCTTAACTTTATGATAAAAACCTTTGACTCTGATTTACCTTTATGATACAATTGAATATGGAGTAGAGAATTAAAAGAATAAGTAAATGAATGAGGAATACCGCAGAGGAAAGTTTTTATTGTTAATTTGTTTTGCGTCTTATTTATGGGCGGTGTTCCGGTGTGACAAAGAAAAGGTGTGTGAATATGGATATTTTTTCGGTATTTACCTTGTGCGGAGGATTGGCGTTTTTCCTGTTCGGAATGAATATGCTGTCAAGCGGTCTTGAGAAAATGGCAGGCGGTAAGCTTGAATCTCTTCTGAAAAAGACTACTTCGAATCCGTTGAAGGGCTTGCTTCTTGGAATGGCGATTACTGTTGCAATTCAGTCTTCATCGGCCGTCACGGTTATGCTGGTCGGACTCGTAAACTCGGGTATTATGCAGCTGGGGCAGACGATATGCGTCATTATGGGCTCGAATATAGGTACTACCATTACGGCATGGATACTCAGTATGTCGGGTATCGAAAGCGATAATGTTTTTGTAAATCTTCTGAAGCCGGAGTCTTTTTCTCCGCTTCTGGCTCTTATCGGAATGATTTTCATAATGACGGGAAAATCGGATAAGAAAAAAAGTATAGGTTCTGTTCTGGTTGGCTTTTCCATACTTATGACAGGTATGGAGATGATGAAAAATTCTGTTGCTCCGCTTGCCGATGATCCGAATTTCGGAAATGTTCTCACGATGTTCAAGAATCCGATACTGGGTGTTATTATAGGTGCTCTGTTCACGGGTATAATTCAGAGTTCGGCCGCTTCGGTCGGCGTTCTTCAGGCACTGGCACTTAACGGAAGCGTGACATACTCCATGGCTATTCCGATCATTATGGGTCAGAATATCGGTACATGCGTTACGGCAGTTCTTTCAAGTATCGGTGTAAACAGAAACGCAAAAAGAGTTTCTATAATTCATATTTCCTTTAATCTCATCGGTACTGTTGTTTATCTTACATTGTATTGTGTTCTTAAATCATTCATTGATTTGCCGATTTATGACACTCCGATTGACGCTTTCGGAATCGCTATCGTTCACAGTATATTCAACGTTGCAACGGTTGTGCTTCTTTTTCCTTTCTCGAAGCAGCTTGAAAAGCTTGCATACATGGTTATCAAGGACAGCTCGGAAGGAACTGCTGCAGATGAGGTTTACAGCTTCGTTGATATCCGCTTGCTCTCGACTCCGTCCGTTGCTATTCATGAATGTAACAGCAAGTGCAAAAAAATGGCAAGACTCGCCAAGGAGACAATTTTTTCAGCTATCGATCTTATAGACAACTATGACGAAAAGGTCTGTAAAGAGATTCTTGAAAACGAGGATCTGCTTGATCTCTATGAGGACAAGCTCGGAACGTATCTCGTAAAGCTTTCGGGTAAGGAGCTTTCAGACCCTGACAGCCAGAGCGTTTCACGTCAGCTTCATACGATAGGTGATTTTGAGCGCATCGGCGATCATGCGGTAAATATTCTTCAGGTTGCGGAGGAGATGCACGAAAAGAAATTAAGCTTCTCCGAACAGGCTAAAAAAGAGGTTGCCGTTCTCATTGATGCACTGACCGAGATTCTCAACACAACAACGGAAGCGTACATCGATAACAGCACAAAGCTTGCAAAACAGGTCGAGCCTTTGGAAGAGGTTATCGACAACCTTATTATTGACATTAAGACGAAGCATATTCAGCGTCTTAAAGCCGGTGAATGTTCGATAGAGCTTGGATTTATTCTTTCCGATCTTCTCACAAACTGTGAAAGAGTTTCCGACCACTGTTCGAATGTTGCCATTGCTATTATTGAAACGGATCAGTTTTTGTTTGACGCACATGAGTATCTGAATATTGTAAAACGCACCGGCAATAAAGAATTCGAAAGCGAATACGAAATGTATAAAAATAAATATTCTATATGATAAAAAACCTCTCCGCTTTTATGGCGGAGTGGTTTTTGTATAATACTGATTTTATCCGCAGCTTTTTTTGATCTGTTCCATGGCGCCTTTTTCTATTCGGCTTACCTGAGCCTGAGAAATTCCGATTTCTTTTGCAACCTCCATCTGAGTTTTTCCTACATAAAACCGCATCGAGAGGATTTTCTTTTCACGTTCCGAAAGGTTTTCGATCGCTTCTTTTATGGAAAGCTCCTCAAGCCAGTTCGAATCGTTGTTTTTGTCGCTGATCTGATCCATCACATAAACGGTGTCGCTGCCGTCGGAGAAAACGGGCTCGTAAAGTGAAACAGGTTCAACGATAGCTTCAAGAGCGAGAACAACGCTTTCCTTCGGGATTTCGAGAACCTTCGAAATTTCTTCAACGGTAGGCTCACGACCGAGTTCGTTCTGGAGATTTTCCTTGACCTGCATAGCTTTGTATGCCGTATCACGGATACTTCGGCTGACTCTTATATAATTGCTGTCACGGAGATAACGTCTTACTTCACCGATAATCATCGGAACTCCGTAGGTGGAAAAACGGACGTCGAGAGTGTCGTCGAAATTATCGATTGCCTTTATCAGCCCGATGCAGCCGACCTGAAACAGATCGTCGGGGTTTTCTCCTCGGTTAGTGAATTTCTGAATAACGCTAAGCACCAGTCGAAGATTGCCGTTTATAAGCTCCTCACGGGCTTTTGAGCGTTCGCTCGGCGTACCGTTTTTCATGATCTTCAGAAGCTCACGTTTTTCGCTTTCTTTTAAAACCTTGATTTTAGAGGTGTTTACTCCGCAAATTTCAACCTTATTGTATTGCAAAAAAATTCCTCCTGTCCTGACAGTTTACTTGTAAAATAAGTATTGCCGGAACAGCCCCGAAAAATTCTTTTTATTTTGATTTTGAGAAGAGGTGTACTATGGAAAAATATAACGGAAGAAAAAACTTTGAAGAATTTTTTAAGTATTTATCGGAGCATGGAAGAAGTGATATGTATGAAAAGGCTGACGACCGTACAATTTGTGACTTTATGGATAGTATTTATCCATTGAAACTGCCGGAACAATATATAAAATTTATGCGGTACGCAGGAAATGGTCAATTTTGGAGGGAATCTTCTTACAGTTTTTTTGAAGTTTGCCGGCTGAAAAAATATGCGGAAGAGTTATTGATTGAAAATGAATTTTCACACTGTTTAAAAGATGATGATTTTGTTTTTTGGATGCACTGCGGATACATGTTTTACTTTTTCAATCTAAATGAAGGAGACGATCCGCCTGTGTATTATTATTCGGAATGCGACAATATGACTGATTTTATAAAATGTAGTGAGAGGTTCACCGATTTTATTATTGATCCTTTCGTTACCGGCGTTCCTAACCCGTAGCATTTTGAAAAAGAATTTACTGTATTATTAGCCTGTGTATTTGCGGCGTTTGTCCAAGAATCCCTCAAT
>CAMHNT010000242.1 GCA_946186535.1 uncultured Clostridia bacterium | reverse complement strand
ATTGTGCCGAAGATGCGCCGTCAGATTTTTCGTCAGAGTGCATAAAGCGACCGCAGGAATACTGACGTATTTCAAGAGAGTTTTGTGTACTATGACGGAAAATATGCAAGCAGATTTGGTGCAAAGCCGTCAGGCGGTCTTTGTGCGGTGTTGCCTTAAGTCTTTTCGGTCTGATTTCCGCAATACTTCGTCATCAGCCTTGAAATACGTCAGCTACGCATAAGTTCCGCAAACCAATCGGTCTGCGCCTTTGGCTTGCCCTCTTGGAGCGTCACTTAAGTATTCCTGCGGCTTCTTCCTTGTCTTGCGAAAATCATCATCCAAAATCCTTTTAAAGCTTTTAATCAGAAATCAGTATGAGAGAAACTTTAACTGTCATCTCTCAGACTTTTTTGTGCAATTTTAAAATTTGCTCATTTATAGTGAATAAAAAAAGCAGCGGAAAATTAAAACTAATCATTTTCCGCTGCTTTCATCTGATTTTTTAAAGACTCTCTCTGAGAATCTTCTTTACGTCATCTTTCGTAAGAACCTTATATCCTCCGTTAAGAATAACCGTACCATCGGCGATTCCGTCGATCATATCCTCGGTTGCGCCAAGCTCGCTGATATTCATCGAAACCCCAAGTTTCTTCATCCATTCTTCCATTTTAAGAAGTCCCTCTTCGGCAACCTGGTCATCGGTCTTTCCTTCCGCATTTACGCCCCACACTTCCTTTGCGAAGCGAACAAATTTATTCTTCCCGTAAGGCATTATATATCTGTAATATGGCAGCGAAACCGCCGCCAGAGTCATTCCGTGCGTTGCGTCCGTGTACGCTCCGACCGACTGACCGAGCATGTGAACCATCCAGTCCGTAGACTTTCCTCTTGAAATAAGAGTATTAAGCGCCCAGGTGGCTGTCCACATGATGTTCGAACGTGCTTCATAATCCTCCGGATTCTCAACGGCAGCAAGAGAACTGTGAATAACCGATTTCATATTTTCAAGCTTCCTCATTTATAGAAAAATTCTCCGACATTCGACTGATCCGCAAGCCCTGCGTTGAAGCGCAGAATCTCAACTGCATCAGCCGTCGAAATATTTCCGTCACAATTTACATCTGCGAGAATTCGATGAATATCGTCAAAATTCTCAAGACCTGCAATCTGTCTTAAAACGAGCACACTGTCGGAAGTTGTGACATTTCCGTCATCATCAAGATCACCGTATATATAGCCTGTTCTTTCGGTCTCAATATGTACGGCCTGCTGACCAAGGTCAATATATCTTTGTTTGAGTCTGCCGTAATCATAGGAAGTGTTTCCGACTAACGGATCGGATACATATATAATCTGCTTATCCATATCGTAGCCTGTCAGTACAACACAATGCTCATAAGCAAGCCACTGCACTCTTTTTCCCTCCGGAGTGGTCCAGACAGACGTCAGCATCGGTTCGTGAAGATTACTGCTGGTTATCCAGATCAGCACCGGAATATCGTTGTCAATATAGTCGGAAAGAAGAGTGTCAAAATTTGTGCCGGTCAGGTCCTGGGCAACGCTTCCTGAGCCGATATCTTTAAAGTAACTGTTTGCCGTTGTCGTAATGCACGGAGCATAACAGCCGTAAGCATTTTTCGATTCGGGATTTCCGGCAAAAGTGGTTCTGAAATCCGCTCCGTAGTATACTCCGTTATACCAGTAGAAATCAAGCTTCGGGAGGTAGTTTCTTGCCATTGTCAGTTTATCCACATTGTATCCGAGATGGTTGAGCAGAATGGTAAGAGAAACGACTTCACAGCCGGTAGGCAATTCGGGATTCTGCAATATATTTGTTACGTCTATCCTCTTTGCTTTTCCGCTGGCGTTATAGCCGACAGGGACGGAAGGCTCTGATTTTTTTGTTTCGCCGGTAATATTCCATTTCACTGAATAATCCGCATCCGAATCCTTAGTTAAAGGTATCTGAACAAGCAAAGCCGACCCGACACCGTCGGTTTCGTCAGCCTCAACCCATTTCGCCGAAATATTGACATCCGGATTTTCAAACGTTACATTTTCAACATTCAGCAGCGGCTTCGATCCATACTGCTGATACAGTGAATTAACAAGCAAAATATTCTCTTCAAAAAAATCATCGCTGTATTTTCCGGCATACTCCCCAACAATATTATTCTTAAAAAATACAGACAAATAATCCTCCAATTCTTCGGAAGATTTAATGACAGCGGCTGAACCAATGTTTTCACTGTTTTGAGACGACGTTCCGAGTAATTCATCAGTGAAGCCGTTAAAATACTGATCAATCATGACACGGGAGTCCGATTCCAAACTGTTTTCAGAGAGAGCGCTTGCCGGAAGTGCTGATATTACAGAAAACGACATCATAATCACTGAAAACAGTACGGAGATAGTTTTTTTAAATTTAATATTCATAGATTTTCCTTTCTCGGCAGAAACCGGTTTACAAGTTGATAACACTCCGTGGATATTAAAAATCCGAAAAAATTCAGAACAAGAATGCGGCAGCGGCACCGATCGCCGCAATCAATATACCTAATATCGGCACTGCGCAGCCTACTCCTCTTGGCATTCTTGGCGGCGGAGGAGGAGGAGGCGCACCTCTATGCATTCCTCCGTGGGGACCACCCGGTCCTGGCATATAGATCACTCCTTTTCTTAATATTATCTTTGAGCTGCCAAAAAACAACTTATGTTATTACTATATCACATTTTATATTTAAATACAAGTCATTATTACAGCAAAACGAACAAATATAACAACATTTCTCATTGCATATCCAGCAATGCATTCATAAGTCATCATTCCAAACAATCAAAAGCTCATCGTGCTTTTTTATTAAACTTGCAGATTTTAGAAATGGATAAAAATTTTAGGACAATCCGATTTTCCAGAAACCCAAAAGCAACCGACAAAAAAGGAACAGATGTATCGGGATTAGACCTTTACATCTGTTCCGTCAGGAATCAAATCAATTTTTATTACGTATCATTGTGTTTTTTCTTCGCAGCAATCAAAACGCCTATCACTACAGCAGAACCCATAAGAAGAATAGTATCTAATTCAATCGGTCTGCTGTCTCCTGTCTTGGATGTATTCGAATCGGAAACTGAAGATCGTGATGAATCTCTGTTGTTCTGGTTAGTGTTAGTATTCGTGTTTGTATTAGTGTTGTTGCTTGAATCAGTGTCGGAAGCGGAATCCGTGTCCGAATTCGAATCGGTATCCGAATCAGAATCCGATCCTGTGTCAGTGTCTGTGCCAGTCACTGTGTCTGTTTCGGAATCGGTATCCGTTGTGTCAGAATCTGTTTCCGTGTCGCCGGTTTCATCGGTTGATGTGTCCGTTTCGGTATCGGTATCCGTTGTGTCAGAATCTGTTTCCGTGTCGCCGGTTTCATCGGTTGATGTGTCCGTTTCGGAGTCGGTATCCGTTGTATCGGAATCTGTGTCAACATCGCCGGTTTCATCGGTTGATG
>CAMHNT010000241.1 GCA_946186535.1 uncultured Clostridia bacterium | reverse complement strand
TGTCTTTGGAATCTGCAAGCCTTTGAAAAGGCTTGAGCGAAACTTTTTCCACTTTCGTTTCGCCGGAATTTTCTTAAGTTGACGACATTGCCCTCCGGGGAGGGGCTGGTTTGATGAAAAAATTCGGCTTCGTAGAATAATATTTTTATCGGAAAAACTTTCTTAAGTTTAAGATATCTTATGTTCAAGTTTTGCCCTCCGTCGCCGGGCACGCGACCTACTTTATCGGGGTAAAAAAACGATGGATTATGTCACGAATGTCTTCGGAATCGGAGCAAAAAATATTGACTGTGGGAGATAGTTGTGTTATACTGAAAGTAACTATTTAGAAGTTTTTTAACAAAATGTTAATTGGAGGGATATAATGGCAATAAAACAGCGGCTTATTTTAGCGGTAGTCTTTCTTTGGCTTTCTGCAATTATTTTCTGTCTTGGTTCCGGCGGCGGAGTTTTTTTCAGCCAGATGTCGAACGGCACAACGGAGATTTATTCGCTGGAAGTTTCGGCTATGCAGAAAAATATGCCTGTTAATGGTGAGTGCTATGTGGTGTACGAACTTATTGCGTCAAGTGTAACGGAGGAAACGTCAAAATATACCGGAAAGACAACCGAAACAACAAATGCATATTATTATGCTATTCCGATGGGCGATGACGATCATTGCATGCTTTTGAAAACAAAGGCTAATTCCGAGATGACTTCAAGCGCAGACCTTGAGCTCGACCTCTTCTGGGACGATAATTCGACCATCGACGACCTCTTCGATCATGCATTCAAGGTGGACGGAATTCTCGTAAACAACGATCCCGAGATTGTCGGCTTCTACGATGAGTGGGTGGCGGAATTTGAGGATGGCGAGGGTATGACGCTCGCTCCCTATACGCTCGACTGTACGAAGACCGTCTCAACGAGAATCAAGGAGTTCTGGGCAGGCTCCGTTCTGCTTGTTGCGCTTCTGGGAGTAGTCGTATTCCTGATATTCAGCTATTTCTCGAAAAAACACCAGCCGAGCAGCGTTCCTGTCTATAGTCCGTCATCACCGACATACGGAAACGATTACACCAATCTTTCAAATCAGACGACGAACAGATATGATCCGACAACAACTTTCAGCTCCAACAGCTTGTCGGGTGTTTCGAACAATTTCCAGGCTCAGGGAAGCCCCGTTAATACCGAATCCGCCTATGGTCAGAACTCGTCTGGAGATTTCTTCGGACAGCAGTCTTCGTTGGATACTTACGTTCGGCAGAGCGGATTTGCAGCTCAGAACGGCAGTACATCAAACGGATATGATACATATTCATCATATCAGTCACAAGGCGGATATACTCAGCAGAACGGATTCCGGGCGCAGAGCGGTTCGGCTTATCCGGGCGGCGATGAACAAGGGTATTCCGATTCCTATCCGTCTCAGAACGGTTTTGGAAACAATTATGGAAGCGGTTACGGAAACGACGATTATGACAGCCGTTTCTGATTATGTTTATTTTTAGAAAGTGAGGAATTTTAAGTATGAAAAGAGTTTTTGGAAGGCTTATTGCAGGTATAGTTATTCTTGTGATTTTTGTCTGCGGTTCGCTTCTTATTTCTACGGCAGGCGTATTTTTCAGCAATATGTCAGACGGTGTTTCAAATATAGAAAATCTTTCGGACAGTGATCTTAAAAAGAATCTTCCGATAAACGGCAAAGTGTATTATGTTAATACGGTTCTTGCGGAAGAATACGATGAGTCGGATTCTTCAAATATTCTGAATTATTATTATCTTGTTGACTTTGATATGAAAAACGAAATATATATGATCGTTAAGGTAAAGGCCAACAGCTCTCTGGACGTTTCCCTGGAGAATCTCTATTATGCGGATCTCGAGGAAGGCGAGGAATATGAATACCTTCTCGACGAGGGCGTTGCCGTTGACGGCGTTCTCATCGAGAATGACAGTCAGGTGATAAGCGAGTACGACAGCTGGAAGGACAGCCTTTCAGGCTACGGTTTTGATATGTCCGGAGCAAAGCTCGCTTCCTATACTCTCGACTGCACTGAGACGGTTTCTTCCCTTTGCACTCAGTTTATCGTTTCTTTTGTGATACTTCTCCTCCTGGTGGCTGCTCTTGTATTCATTATAATTACACTCATTAAGCAGTCCAAGGCAAGCAAAGTTCAGACTCCTGTATACACAACAGGCTTCACAGGAATCAACGGTCAGCAGAACGGTTACAATTCCTATAATCCAAATGCTTCGGCCGCTCCTCAGAACGGCTTTGTTCCAAACGCTCCCCAGCCCCAGAGCTTCCAGCAGAACGGCTATCCTGTGGGAGGTGTTCCTGCTCAGCAGAACGTTTATCCTTCGGGCGGTGCTCCTGTTCAGCAGAACGGCTATATTCCGAACTCGCCTTCAAACCAGCAGTTCATACCTCAGGCAAGCTACGACCGGAACAGTCAGAATTCCCAGAGCGGACAGAGCTTCATTCCTCAGAGCCCGAACCTTCAGGGCAGCCTGAATCAGAATTCTCAGAACGGCACTTCGGTCGACAAAATAAGCCTGAAGAAAGAGGATTATTAACTAAAAACGGAAAGAGGTTTCCTTTATGAGAAAATCACAAGTATTGCCGAAAATCTGTGCTTTTGTGCTGTTTTTGGTTATAGCAGTAATTATTTCGGCACCGGTGTCTTCGGTTATGTTCAACAAGATTCTCGGCGGCGGAACTCTTGACTTTAACGAGGTGAATCCCGTTGATTTGAGGGACAACCGTCCGATAGAGGGAAATCTCTATTATATAGCCGGCTGTACGGGAAGCGACGGCGACGATTCCGGCTTTACGCTGAAAAAAGGAGATTACTATTATCTTGTATTTATCGGCGGAAAATCTTTTGACAAGGATAATCCGGCAAAGCTCATCGTTATCGAAACAAGCGGCTCGTCGGATATATACGAGACATTCAACAATCTCTGGAGAGAATCCGCGAACGGAGCGTCACACGACGGTATCAAGATTTCCGGCGTTGTCAGAAGCAATTCGTCTGCTGAAGAAAGTGCAATCGAAAAAATAAAAGAGAACACCGATCTCGGAGATATCGAAGCCGTAACTTATTACATAGACTGCAAAAAGCCAGTTTCTCAGATGAGCACAAGATTCTATATATCTCTGATATTCTATGCCGGTACGATAATTTCTTTGCTTCTCGTAATTCAGGCAGTAAAGAAAAACCGTAGAATCGCCCAGGAAATGAAATCCGGAAATAAAAACGACGACGGAACCGACGCAATGTTCGGCGATTCCGAAAGAGATCTTGACGAGATGCCTCAGCGTCAGGGTCAGTCCTATGAGCCTTCGTTCCGGGACAGTCAGTATCAGAGCGGCGGATATGATTCCGGAGCCGATATGTACACAGGTTCTCAGAATCAGTCCGAAGACGAATATGACGGATTTTTTGGCGGCTAATATATATGATAAAACTATCAAGCCCGACTTTTTGAAAGTCG
>CAMHNT010000240.1 GCA_946186535.1 uncultured Clostridia bacterium | reverse complement strand
TTTTTTGTTGTATGATATATACTAAATTATAATCGCATCGTTGCCTGTCAGGAATAAAATTTATTAAGCGATAACAAAAATCCGAATACCCATTATTCCTGTACTCTCATTCTTTCCACAACGCTGCTCTTTGTGATCTGTCTGTAGCATATTATAGGAACAATTACGGAAATGACAAGCATGACAGGTATGAAAACCAAGATCGGCATAATCGTAAATTTCCACATGTAGAAGAAAAATACATTCCCCATAGCGCGGATCACCGTGACGTTAATGAGGGCTCCCAATACCAAGGATACCACTGCCGATGCTGCCGTATAGAAACAACCTTCAAAAATCAGCATTTTTCTCTGCTGACCGCATGTCATACCAACAGCTTCCAGCATTGCCAGCTGCTTCTTCCGGGTTATAACGGAAGTAAACATTGTGTTCATAAAATTCAGAATTCCGATAAGTATAAGTATGAAAACGATAACGCTTCCCACTATATTGAATACACTTATGAAGGTTTCATATTCCTCGAGAATCGTAGCCTTTGAAGTGTAATTCAAATCGGAATTTACAACGCTGCAGTAATGCTCAAGCCATACATCAAACTCATCTGTGCTGTCATTTTCAACATTGAAAAGCGTTGCCATAGGCTGGCAGTCACCGAACAAATCCAGGAACTCATCTTCGGGAAGAATATAGTCGCAGTTGTACAGCGACGAACTGTGAGGTCCTGCGGCATAAGGAATATCCGCTACAGCCATAACCTCAAATTCTTTGCTCTTGCCGTTTTCGCTTATGATTGTTACTTTTTCTCCCGGATGGAAATATTCGATTTTATTGTCCGATTCGTCGGAGTAACCGAAGCTTCCCGTTATCACATAGTTTCCGCTCTTGAATTTCTCCCAGTCAAGGCTTCCGCTTATCGGTTCAATCTTATTGAAAACAAGCTCGCTTGTTCCATAGACATAAACGTCGATCTGACCCTCTCTTATATCTTGAAGCCACTCGTCAATGGTCATATCGTTCATCTGAGTAAGCTGAAGGACGAAACTGTCGTTTTTAAAAAGATCCGTAGAAAAAACTCTTTCATACATTTTGTCCCAATCACTGTCCGTGAATTCGGGAGCATAGTTTAAAGCATAAACATTTGAAACCTGCTTCAGACCTTCTCTGCTTTCAAGCGCGGAAAGAAAATCATCTGTTATACCGTTCAGATTCTTTTCGGAAGCACTCGTCTCAACTACGGTATAATCCGTTACCATATAATCACTGATGGAAGAATCGGCAATATACAGATCCATGTCAAAGCCGTTTATCAAGCTATAAATACTGTTGAGGAGTATAAGACCGAGAGACAGTGACAAAACCACAATAATCGTTCTGTTATTGCTGCGTCTGATATTTCCGTACGCCATACTGAAAGGAGTAACCTTTCCTGTTTTCTTGCTGTCAGCCGCCTTTTTCCTTTTGGAATCGCTTCCTTCTGTTGCTCTGAGAGCCTCAATAGGAGTAACGGAAGCTGCCATTTTACAGGGTTTTATACAGCTGATTCTGACCGTAAGCCATGAGAATAACGCCGCACCTATAAAGATAAACGGGGATAAAACTATACTGCTGTCTGTTGACTGAATACTATTAAGAACTCCGTTCATTATAACGGGAAGAATTATCTTTCCTATCAGCACACCTAAAACAAGTCCTGCCGGAATGCCTATCAAAGATAAAATGTCTGCCTGTCTTCTTACGATTTTCTTTAACTGCTTTCCTGTAGTACCGACAGTTTTAAGAAGACCGTAGTTTCTGATATCGGTATAGACGCTGATATAGAAAATATTATAGATAATCATATATCCGGAAAGGAAAATTACAGTCAGAATAACAACAACCAAAACTACCGTTGACGAATCAAAATCAGAAGACATATATCCCCAGTTTATACCCACGTTCGTTTCTTCCGGGAAGCCGCATCTTATGAGAAGAGCGCCGACTTTTTTTTCAAGAGAAAACGTGCTGTCGAAATTAAAATCAGCCATAATTCGCCCGGTGTAATCATCGGACGAAATCGGTCCGTATTTTAAAGCCGACTCCGTAGGAACGGGAGCGTACTGTTCCTGAAAAGCTTTCGAAACCGCTGCCATCTGAGCGGCGGAAACCGAGTCACCTGTGTAATATCCTGAAAGAGTAAAATCCTGTTCGACAATATTCTCACCGATAGCTATTTTAAGACGTACCTTTTCGCCTACTTCACACGGAACTCCGAGGGCATTGAGGACAATATCACTCGTAACGAAATCGTCCGGATTTTTCGGCATACTTCCTACCTCCGGATAACAGAACGTCATTTCCGCTTCCTTGTCTTCAAACCAATAGACTTCGGTATTAATCTTTTTAAGCTCGTCGTTAACCAAATCACCTACCGTAATACGGTAGGAAACATCTCTGATTTCGCTGTCATTCTTGAGAATATCATACTCCTCCTGAGTAAGATATTTGATACCAGCATGAGAGTTTCCTCCAACCTGACGCATAGTTTCTTCCTGCAATTTCGACACAAGGCTTCCGCCTACGGTAAAAAGCGCCGTAAACATGACCGTGGTCAGAAAGATGGCGAGAACAGCGACAAACGATTTTCCTTTCGTTGAAAGAAGCGAGCGATTGGCAATCATTCTGAGAGGCTTTCTGTTATTTACGCGTTCCATTCTCATTCACCGCCTTTTGCAATTTTGCCGTCCTCAATTCTGATGATACGATCCGCCATCTGAGCGATTTCTTCGTTATGCGTAATCATTACGATGGTCTGAGAAAACTTTTCTCCGCAAACCTTCATGAGACTTAAAACGTCCTGACTTGTCTTTGAATCGAGATTTCCGGTAGGCTCATCGGCGAGAATTATCGCCGGCTTTGAAGCAAGAGCGCGGGCAATCGCAACCCTCTGCTGCTGACCTCCGGAAAGCTGATTCGGAAGGTTGTTTCTTCTTTTGTCGAGACCGAGGAGAGAAATGATCTCTTCAACAAAGCCTTCGTCAACATCATTTCCGTCGAGCTGGATCGGAAGAACTATATTTTCATAAACATTAAGAGTAGGCACCAGATTGAAGCTCTGGAAAATAAAGCCTATTTTTCTCCTTCGGAAAATGCATAGCTCATCTTCCTTGAGATCGCTTATGTCCTTGTCGTCAATAATGATCCTTCCCGAAGACGGTCTGTCAAGACCGCCCAACATATGAAGCAGCGTAGATTTTCCGCTTCCGCTCGTTCCGACTACGGCTGTAAATTCACCTCGTTCAACGTGAAGGGATACATCGTCAAGTGCTCTCACCTGAGTCTCATTCTCCCCATAGTATTTCTTCAAGTGTTCCGCAATTAAAATTGCCATAGCTTTTACCTCCTCCGTTTATTCCGTTAAACAAATTATAGCAGACGATTCTTGCAGCAATCTTTCTGAAATCTAACAGTTCTGAAAGATTTCAGAAGAAATATATTGAATCTCGGAGAATTTA
>CAMHNT010000239.1 GCA_946186535.1 uncultured Clostridia bacterium | reverse complement strand
ATGCTGGATGTTTGTTTGCTTGGGACAGGAGGAACTATGCCTCTTCCCGAAAGAGCATTGACTTCTCTAATAGTACGCTATCAGGGTCGGAATATACTGATAGACTGCGGCGAAGGAACACAGGTGATGATTCGCAAAAAGGGATTCAGTCTTAATAAAATTGAAGCAATATTTATTACCCATTTCCACGCCGATCATATTTCAGGTCTTCCGGGACTTCTGCTTTCTGTCGGAAAGTCGGAACGGACCGAACCTTTGAAAATTATCGGCCCTAAGGGCATATCAGAAATAATAAAATCACTTTGTGTCATAGCTCCGGATTTGCCGTTTAAAATCGAGTGTACCGAGATTGACAAGAATTCTGAAAGCTTTATGATAAACGGTTTGAGAGTTGAAACTCTTCCGGTTAACCACAGTGTACCGTGCTACTGCTACAGCATCAATCTGGACAGAAAAGGAAAGTTTTTGCCGCAAAAAGCTGTTTCGCTCGGAATTGAACAGAAATACTGGAAACATCTTCAAAAAGGTGAATCCGTTGAAATGGACGGAAATGTTTTTACTTCTGATATGGTTCTCGGAGAATCGAGAAAAGGTTTAAAGGTAACATACTGCACGGACACAAGACCTACGGAAGGAATAGCGGAATTCGCAAAAAATTCTGATCTATTCGTCTGTGAAGGTATGTATGCCGAGGATAACAAGCTTGAAAAGGCGATCATCAACAAACACATGATGTTCAGGGAAGCATGCGAGCTTGCAGTCAAAGCGGAGGTAAAGGAATTGTGGTTCACACATTTCAGTCCGTCAATAAAGGATCCGTCCGAATATGCGGAATTTGCAGAAAAGCTTTTTGAGAACAGCTTAATCCCCTGTGACTTACAGAGCATTGAACTGAATTATGAGGAATAATATTTTAATTTAAAAACAATTCAAAAGTCAGCCGAAGCTTATTGAAAAAGCATTCGACTGACTTTTTTAGTGTTATGGAGTATATTCTCTTACTCTGAGTTTAATACCGATATCATCGGCAATTTTCTGACTTGCTTCGATTTCAGTTTCTCCGATAATATCAACTACCGAAAATGCAACATTGTCTGTATACTCTTTGCATTTTCTTCCGAAATCAAGCATCGCATCGAACGATATAATACCGAAAACAGGATGAACAATAGCCTCATATTTTTCTGCGTTGGAAGCGTTGAGGCTGATTGAAATAAAATCAACGTTTTCACAAAGTTCTTTCGTAATGTCTCTTTTGTTAATCAGACAGCCAAGACCGTTTGTGTTGAGTCTTGTCTTTATGCCTTTTTCTCTGAGATATTTTGCGGTTTTTATGAGAACTTCAAAGGAACTTGTCGGCTCGCCGTAGCCGCAGAAAACCGCTTCGCTGTAACCTGAAAAATCAAAGTTGTCTATAGCTTTTTTCACATCTTCAAAGCTCGGATTGTGCGAAAGCCACAGACTTCCCGATTCACCGACCGAGTCAGAGGTCCTGCGAATGCAGAATTCGCAGTTGCAC
Organism: uncultured Clostridia bacterium; assembly: GCA_946186535.1. Lineage (GTDB taxonomy): Bacteria > Bacillota > Clostridia > Oscillospirales > Acutalibacteraceae > RUG592. The sequence continues at coordinate 2,012 of CAMHNT010000239.1, read as the reverse complement.
GGACAGGCATTCGTGATATTCAGATAGACATTGGAATTGTAGGTATACAGTATTTCATCCTTTTTTTCACTCATTTTAATAATGCTCCTTTTAAGCTTTTTTCGGATCTCTTATCCCGAGCTTCATAATACTTGGATATATTTTTGATTTGAATTTTATACCATCGAGCGCCGCGCCGAGAGCAAGATACAAAATTGCGCCTGCCAAGGGCTGAAGCCATCCGCTGACGAATGCAGATATTAACGACGCATCAAAACCAAACATAATTCCTGTTGCAATAAAATATCCGATTATCGTAACAAGACTTGTGGGAAGAAGCATTGCGATATTTGCCGGATGCAAAATTCTGTCATCTTTATTATATTTCTTTAGAAAATACCGGCAAACGATGAAAGGCAAAGCATTCAAGCTCTTGATTATAGCCGTAGCAAAAGCCCATTCCGGAGCTCCTGCGAGGATATCCGCCATAAATCCGCCGACGGCAGACGCTACGACAGCATACTGCGGAGGCAGAATACATGACGCAAGATAAATCATTGAATCACCTGCGTGAGTATAACCGTTGTGGGCAGCAGGGATTCTTATGAAAGATGTCACTACGGCAATCAATGCAGCAAAAAGACCGGATACTGCAAGCAGTCTTACTTTTTCACTGTTTTTATTGTTCATTACCAACATTCCTTTTCAAAAATTATGTTGAGTATAAACGGACTGTAAAAATATTTTAGGTTAACATATAAATATTTTTTTCAAATTCAACACCGTGATTCGGGTCAAAAACCTTCTGACATACCGTGTCGGCAATTGATTTTTCCAAGAACAAACCTGCCTTTTCCAATGCGGTTTTTACATTTTCTCCCTTCAGCATATATCCGAAAACCAATGAAGCCAGCAAATCTCCCGTACCGGAAAAGCTTTCGTCAAAATAATTTGCCGATATTATCAGATCCTCATCACTGCCGAAAGCACAATTGTTAATTTTAACTTCGTCAGAAATTCCCGTCACAATTACAGTCTGATTATTTTTCTCAGCGAGCATATGCGCTCTTTGTTTGACAAAAGAAAGCTTTTCATCAAGCTCCATACAAAATACATCATCATAATTGCTTTCCGTTAAAATACAAAGCTCCGTTAGATTCGGAGTTATGAAATCTGCTTTCGCTGCAAGATCACTCATTTTTCTGCACATCTCAGAACTGTAACCTTTGTAGACCTTCCCGTTGTCTGCCATTACAGGGTCAACGAGTACCAATGTATTTTGAGTTCTGAACGTATCAATAAATTCCGATATGATATCAATTTGTTTTATGTTGGAGATATATCCGCTGTAGATTCCGTCAAAAACTGCATTGTTCTTTTTCCAAATCTCTATGTAACTTTTCAGATTTTCCGTGAAATCCACGCAGCTGTAGTTACTGAATCCCGACTGGTTTGTCAGGATCGCAGTCGGCATAGGACACGGCTGAATACCCATAGCCGATAACACGGCAATAGAAGCACACAGCGAACATTTTCCGAAACCGGAAAGATCATTTATAACGGCTGCTTTCTTTGTCATATTTTCACCTATTTTCTGACTGTCAGTAATATTATAATACAATAAAACTGGTATTTTTAAAATGGTCAGTTTATTATTTTTTAAGGTGTACAGATTTATTGTATTTCCTTGATACTACAAATGAGAAAATTTAAGCTTCACATACTTGACATATATATCAATCAATGATATAATATATCCATAATTGATATAAAAGAGGTTTAATTATGTCGAAAACAAGTCCCTATGAAAGCGGCGAACTGACAGACAGCATTTTTCTTATTTTAATTTCTACTATCAAACCCATTCATGGATATAAAATTATGCAGAAAATCAAAACTATAACCGAAAACAGTATTGTTATCGGTCCTGCAACAATGTATACCACACTGAACAAAATGAAGTCTGTGGAATGGATTTGCGAAACAGCAGAAAAAGAAATAATTGAAGTAGAAGAAAAAGAACCAAAGAAAAA
>CAMHNT010000238.1 GCA_946186535.1 uncultured Clostridia bacterium | reverse complement strand
GGTCGCCGTCCGCAGACGGCGAAACTCCTTTGCGTTCAGTCCTTTTAAAACACAGAATTATCGATATCCGCAACCTCGTCATAGTTTTCGGTCGTTATCGTTTCTTCCTTCTTTGTTTTCTTTATCTTCTTCTTTGTTTCCGGCTCTTCGTCCTCTTCCTCATCTTTATCCTTTTTCTTTTTTCCCATTTTCTTGATGAGATCACCTATCTTATCGGCAGCGTCGGGAATCATACTGATGACTCTGTCAACGGCACCGTCAAACTCCATATTTAACATTTTTACATTGCCGTTATTCACAACAAGAAACGCAACAGGCTGAATTGAAACACCTGCGCCTGCGCCGCCGCCGAAATATTCCTTCTGAGGATTAGCCTTTGACGGAAGATCCGAGCCGCCCGAAGCGAACCCGTAGCTTACCTTTGACACCGGAATAATAACGGTTCCGTCCGGACAAACAACAGGCTCCCCGATTATTGTATTTACGTCAACCATTTGTCTGATATTATCCATTGTTGTATCCATCATATTTTCAAGATGATTAGCCATTTTCTGCACAACCTTTCAACTTTGTTTCAAAAATTATTAAATCTTTCCCTTTGATCTTAACACAAGAAAATTAACGAGTGCGTGAACTGCCCCGAATATAACAAACCACGGAACAATGACTAACTCGGCAATAAGATCGATTGCGGTTTTCTTCTTGTCAAAATCAGGCGCGATATTTACATTGTATTTCTTATACTTAACTATATTCAGCAGTATCGACAATGACGGATATATTCCTGCGCAGGCATATCCGTAATTTATCGCCGTGTCCGCTGCGTCCTCGGAAGCCACCGTAATATTCATATCTAAATTTTTCAGTTTAATATGCTTAAAAATCGGCTTCAAAAAAGTTTCCGCCAACCCGGCAATTTCCTTTAAAGCGTTGATAAGTCCCTTCAGTCCTCTTTCCTTAAATGTGGTTTTAAACCATTTCAGAACCTTGTTCTCTTTCTTTGGTTCTTTTTTGGACTTTGAATTTCTTTTTTTAGAGTCTGATTTTTTTTTCTCAGTCTTTTTTGTTTCGCCGGTCTTATCAACTTTTTTTTCGCTTATGACTGTTTCTTCTGCGTTCTCGGTTTTCTTTGATTTGTTTTTTTCTTCCCTTTCGTCAGTCTTTCCTTTTTTATTTTCATTTGATGAGTTTTTATTTTTTTCCTCCGCCTCTTCATCGCTTCCGAAATCCAACGGAAACTTCAGAAACAGATACTTTACAATAAGCTTCATTTCCGAACTGTTGTAAATAAATTCAGCTCTGACGGGAATTGAAAGAGCAAGAAAAACTATAAGAAGCACGGCAAGCAAAATCCATAAAATAATTTTTATGACTATCAAACCGCCACCTCCCAATAGCTTAATATCGTTGCCTTAAGAATATAAAAAACACTATTCACTGAAAAAACAGTGTGTTATTCCTTATCCTTATCTCCCTCATTCTCCTCCGCACTCTCTCCGCCATCGGCTTTATCCTCCGGCTTTTCCGGAAGCGGCGGAAGTCCTTCAAGACTTTCAATGCTGAAGCATCTCAGAAAATGGTCTGTCGTCCCGTAAAGAAGCGGTCTTCCCGGAAGCTCCAGTCTTCCCTTTTCCTCAACAAGCCCCTTCACGCAGAGACTTCCCATAACACCTGAACAGTCCACACCTCTGACCTGTTCGACGAAAGCTTTTGTGACAGGCTGATTGTATGCGACGATCGCCAGAACCTCCATCGCAGCCTGCGACAGCGGAGTGTTCTTTTTCATATCCATAACCTTTCGGACATACAAACCGTATTCCTTATTTGTACACATCTGGATATTTTTATTAAGTCTTATTATTTTTATTCCCTTTTCGGGCTTCTTATATTCTTCAATCAATTCATCGATGCATTTCGTAACGGTTGCCGTGTCAAGCTCCAAGGCTCTCACTATCCTGTCAACCTCAACAGGAGTACCGCTTGCAAAGAGTATAGCCTCAATCGCACCGAAAATTTCATCCTTATTCATAAAAAGCTAACTCTTCCTTTCGATAATTCTGACCTCGGCGTTATCGCCGTCACCCTCAACCCGAATTCGCTTTCCTTTCACAAGCTCCAGAATAGCCAGAAACGTAGCGACCAGCTCCGATTTATCTCTGCTTGTGACAAAAAGCTGACTGTACGGAGATGTTCCGTTTCGCCTGAGCATTCTGAGTACGTGAACAATTTTTGTGCCTACAGGGACAATTCTCCTTGCTACAATACCCTTGAATGCGTCGGACGGCGGAGGCAGTCGTTTTTTTCCACGTCCTACAGCCCTTATGTAAGCTTCGGAAAGCACGATGGGATTGTGAATCCTTCCGTAGGTCATGTCATAATCGACCTCGGACGGCTCTCTGCAAAAGTTGTCAAACGTCACCAAGCCCGACATTACCTTTGCGATACGCTTACATTCCTGATATTCAAGCAGCTGACCCGTAAGCTCTTTTTTCAGCTCCTCTGCCTCTTCCTCGTGTTTTGGCAGAAGCATTGTTGATTTTATGTAAACCAGGCGTGACGCCATTTCAAGAAACTCGGAAGCGATATCCATCTGTTCTTCCTGCATAAGCTTTATCTGTTCAGTATACTGTTCAAGCAGTACGGAAATTTCTATATCATAAATATTCAGTTTGTTCTTGGCGATGAGATTCAGCAGCAAATCAAGCGGTCCCTCAAAAACAGGAAGCTTGTAGGTAATCTGTTCCACCGAATTTCTCCTTTCTGAAAGTCAATTATCGAAACGGCAGGAACGGCAGCGAAGCCACAAACCAAAGCGCACTGTCAATCCAGATTCTCGGATAATAAACAATTTTGTCAACTACGCCGATCCATACGCATACAATAAGAATAATAGAAAGCATTCTTTCGTTCATCTGCATTTTTACGTAGGTTCTGTCCGGAAGGAAAGCACCGAGGATCTTCGAACCGTCGAGCGGCGGAAGCGGTATAAGGTTAAAGACAGCCAGACCCACATTAACGCTGCAATAGTAAGACAAAAACGTAAGAACCGCGCTGAACCATGCAGCCGACATCTGCGACGCAGGCACAACAGTCACCAGAAGATTTGCAACAAGATATCCCGCCAGCGCAGCTATAAGATTCGCCACAGGACCTGCAAGAGCAACAAGCGCCATGTCACGCTTAGGATTTTTAAGATTGTACGGATTGACCGGAACAGGCTCAGCCCATCCGAAACCAACAAGAAGCAAACACAACGCACCGATATAATCTATATGATGAAGCGGATTCAAGGTGAGTCTGCCCTGTCTTTTCGCCGTATTGTCGCCGAGCTTGTAAGCGACAAATCCATGAGCAAGCTCATGAAGCGGAAGAATCAACAATATGATGATAGTAACCGCCAGTATTTCCATAACGGCGTCCATAAAAGACAGTTGACCTCTCAGGATTGAATATAACATAAAATCTTTCCTTTCTTAAAACCTTTGATATTCTTTCAACATCAAAAGAGTTCTCACTTTTTTACGCAGTATAATTATACCTCTTTTATACAGTAGAAAAAGAATATTATCTGACACCTTTACAAAACCCAAAAAGGTGACATACTTT
>CAMHNT010000237.1 GCA_946186535.1 uncultured Clostridia bacterium | reverse complement strand
GCAGAGAACTATTCCCATTTGATTTATTTTTTCTCCGCCGGCGAAAATAATCTGACCTTCTTCATATTTCTTTTTTTGGGCATTAAAACAGACGAGCATTTGCTGTATATCCTCCTCGGATATACCTGCAAAAAGCTCGGAACGTTTAATACTCGGAATAAAATTGTTATTATTTTGCATTTTTATCATCCTTGTTGCATTTGACACATACTCTTTATAAAAATTATAGTATTATATACTTAAATAATCAAGGGCTTTAAAGAAATTTCCTGTGAATTTTTTGTGTAATGGGCGCTTTATATAGGATTTTGTTTTTTAAGTTTTTGATTAATATTGAATATTTTTTATTCAATATTTTATCGTCCCATCATTTTTTATAAATTAAGATGAGGTGATATGAAATGCACGATTTTTTGAAAGATTTCCCAAGCATTTACGGAACCCCATTTATACCGTAGCCTTTGCGGATTCCGAACTTTATTCTCAGAAATTCCCCCTAAATGTTTTTGAGAAATATTCGGAAATCTGCTTCTTAATACCGCAGCTCTCATGCTGTTCATCGGCACCACGGTGAAGATAATTCTTTTGTTTTGCCAAGATCGAGACAAAGGCTGTGAACGATTTCCGGGAATACATTGAAGCAATTCATTCGGTATGAGGAATTTTATTCAACCCTTAATCCCTATATAAGGTTTGAACGACACGATTTTGAAAATTTTGGAAGTCAAAAATGGGCAAGTGTAATGCTTGCCCAATTTCTATATTTAATTATTAAGGAACTGATATTATGAAGGAACTGAGACTTGCCGGTGTAATAAGAGAATCCATCGTGGACGGACCGGGAATCAGAATGACGATTTTTACTCAGGGATGCCCGCATCATTGCGAGGGGTGTCACAATCCTCAGACTCATGATTTCAACGGCGGATACATAAGTCATCCGGAGAATATTCTGAAAGCAATAGATTCAAATCCTCTCTTAAAGGGAGTTACATTTTCCGGCGGAGAACCTTTTATGCAGGCGGAAGCTTTGGCAGAGCTTGCAGTTGAAATTCACAAAAGAGGTTTGGATATTCTGACTTACACGGGCTTTACTTTTGAACAGCTTCTTGAAAGCTTCAAAAAGTTTCCCGAAAGAAAGCGGCTTCTTGAACAGACCGATTATCTGATTGACGGAAAGTTTATTTTGTCGCTGCGTTCGCTTAATCTGCAGTACAGAGGTTCATCAAATCAAAGAATAATCGATGTTAAGAAGTCGCTTGAAATTAACAAAGCTGTTGAGATTTCATTTTAGAAATATTTATATACAATTTTGATTAAATCGTTCGTTGTGTGTTTCAGGCAAGCCCAACAAATGTAGCGGTTATTGCCACAAGCTCCCTCACATAAAAAGTAGGAAGCAGATACCATGCACAGTCAGCCGGTACGCTTCCGTACCGGAGCTGTGCCTCTTTTACTATGTTTGAAGCACGGTATTCGTGAAAGATATCCGTAACTATCGCCGTATTTGTACTGAGATTGTTCTCCTCTATGATTGCTTTGCTGAAAGAGATGTTTTCGACGGTATTGACAGCCTTATCTTCAATAAAAATTCTGTCGGGAGAAATACCCATTTTTACCAGATTATCATACATGCATTGTGCTTCGCTTATGTTTTCGTCATCGCCTTTTCCGCCGGTTACGATGCAGGGAACATCTGGATTCTCACAAAGATAATCATAGGCGCTTTTTATTCTTTCCATTAACATAAGTGACGGATGATCTCCGCGAACCTGACAGCCGAGCACAATCACGGTACAGTCTTTTTCCGGTTCGGTTTTATCCGCAGAAATAATAAGTCCCGTTAAAAATCCAACATACACTATTCCGAGAACGAAAATAATCGGAACGGCAGCAACTACTATTTTTCCGACAGAATTCGTTTTAAGTACATTGACTATTTTCATAAAAGCATAATTTCCCCAAGTCACGAAAATCATCACGACGCAAAAAATCATACCGAGAATATTGCCTATATTCAATACTCCCCCGAAAATCGGGAAGAAAAAGGTCAGGAGCAGAACGAAAAAAGCTGCTCCGAGAAATATATTTACAATAGTCATAATTAATTTTTTCCTTTTTAAATGTTTATCTGTTTTGTTTTTATCCATATTTAATCCTCCTCGTCAATATTTTACTATTTACATTGTGATAATATATCAACACAATGTAAATTAATCCTGAAAATAAAGTGGATGACCTGAAACTGTACATCATGGATTTTATAAAAACGGCTTTTACAATATGCCGTTTTTATGATATAATATTCAAAAGTTAATTTGAGGAGAAAGAACAGAAATGAATCTAAAACAGAAAAAATTATTGAACTATGTTCTTGTCGGAGTTATGGCGGCGATGATTTTCGTAACCACATTTTTCCTGAAAATTCCGATTTCGACGCCTGCCGGTCAGACTATGCTCAAGGTCAGCAATATACTGATACTTCTCGCAGGAATGCTTTTCGGAGGGATTTACGGCGGTCTGGCGTCAGGATTAGGAAGCGGACTTTACGATTTGCTGGATCCTGTTTACATTTCAAGTGCGCCGCTGACATTCATAAGATTTTTCATAATGTCTTTTATATGCGGTGCTATTTCAAACTCGGGAAATTCAAAAGGTACTTCGGTCAAGAAAAATCTTCTCGGAGCAATTTGCGGTGCTGCGACATACTGGCTTCTGTATATTTTTGAAAGCGTAATAAAGCTTGTGATAGGCGGAAGTACTTTTCAGGCGGCTTTAATTGCGTCAGCTCCTAAAATGGTAACATCTGGAATCAATCAGTTAGTTGCTATTGTAGGTTCTATGGTGCTGATTGTTCCTCTTAACATGGCGTTGAAAAAATATCTGCCTAAATTTTCGGGTGACAATACAAAAATCACGAAAGATCAAAACGAAAAATCGTAATTAATCTGAATTCTATTTTATAACTTTATAACTAAAAAAACTCCGGCAGCGAATTTTTTCGATGTCGGAGTTTTGTTGTTGTGATTATGATAATAGATTGCTATTCGGTCACAAATTCAGCAACGCTGTCAGCCAGCGATTGTGCAATGTTTTCGATATTTTCCCTTATCCATTCGGCTTCCTCAGGGTTGTCGTGAAAGCCAACTTCAATGAGAACCGCAGGCGATCTTGTCTTTGTGATTTCTGCGAGTGTGGTTGTCGGGATAAGCTTTACCGCATTCGGATTCGGATATATTTCCCTGTAGTTTCTTGCTATTATTTCGGCGGCTCGCTTGCCCTCTTCACTGTAAGGATAGTAATAAATCTCAGCTCCCTGTGAACGACCTGCATACTCTCCTGCTCCTGCATTGCTGTGAATCGCAAGATGAAGATTCCTTCCGGAGTTGTTTGATTGCTGAATGACTTCCGCAAGACTGTCGTCAGGGTTATTCCTTTCTACAAAATATCCCTTTTCCATAAGCAGCGGCACAAGCTCATCTGCTATCAGATTCATATAATATTCTTCCGTTCCGCCGCCGTAAAAATAGTTGTATTCCTGTACGGACGGACTTATAAAAATATTGGGCGTATTATTGCTTTCCATAGAATTCTGTCATCTACATATTCAATATTTTGAAAGTATATACTC
>CAMHNT010000236.1 GCA_946186535.1 uncultured Clostridia bacterium | reverse complement strand
ATAGATGAATATGTCGATATGTTTAAAGAGCATGAGACTGAACTTCAGGAAGGACTCAATAACGGACTAAGTGAACCATTACTGAATAAGCTTGTACAATCCATCTTGGATAGGCAGGCTGATGAACTGGACTCCCTTATGAACGAGGTCGGGGAATTCTTTGATATGCTCGACGAAGATACATCATTTGCCTTTTTTACATATCTGATAAAAGCGTATCCCTACAGCTTTTGCGCTGAAGAATATTTCACAGATCATGAAAGTGACGAAGATAATACAATTTACGAAGCCTTTATGCGCCCTCCGATCGGTGATGAAGCCGACGCCATTCAGCGCATCAAAATAAACCCTTATTCAGATGAATGTTATCAATCTGCAATTTCACAGATTGCCGAACAGGATATCCGCTCTTTTTATAATGATTTTATTCAATTGAAGAAAATTGCGGAATTGTTCGATGTCGATTATTTAGTCAGAACGGCTTGTATACCAAGGTTTTCCGACGAGCTGACGGCAAGCCTTGACAGCGAAGATTCTGAGAAGAAAAGAGAAACTGTTCAATTTATCCTTCAAACATGTGCTTCAGACAAAGTGTTGTCGAATCTGGCTCTTGATGTATTTAAACAGTATAAATCAAAAGCCGGAAAGGTAACAATTGATATTTGTGATAAGCTGTTATATCTGGAAACCGTGTCTGACGATGTGCCGGATTATCATAAAAGCGTAAAATTACAGAACAAGGTTTACGGAAGATACCTTAAACAAAAGGTAGAAGAGATAGCGGTTTTTTCGGTGGAAGAAATTAAAAATATGCTTGACTGTTTTCATGAGTTTGCGACTAAAAATCACTATACTTTTGAGAACGCCGAGGAACTGTTTTTCAATCGTTTTCATGATTTTTGCGCTGATGCAAAGGATTTGAATGATTTAATTTCATTATCACAAAAAATAGAACGGTTAGAGAAATACCAGGAAGACTGTTCATATGATTTGCAGCCATATTTAATAAAGCTACGTGGATGTTACGAAAATGTGGATTCGGATTTAAGAAGGACGGAAATTATTGCAAAATATGATCTTTCCACAGGCGAGTTTACAATGTCAGAGTATATTGCACCCAGCATCAACGATAAGAACCTGATACAGGCGACTGTAGAAAATGTCAGATTAAAGTGCCAAGATTTATCCGCAAAAGCAACTAAAGCCCAATTTGATGATATAATGTCTCAGATCAAGGCAATAAACACAAACGAGGCGTGTGCGGTATCTTTCTTTCAGGATTTGGAAAAACAATGGGAAAAGGAAGATAAAGCTTTTAGAACAGTGGAGGGAGTCATTTACAATTCGAGAGATGAGGCAAAACGCGCTTTGAAGGAGCTGGAATTGGTAGAGCAAATCAAAGAGCGTAAAGATATAGATATTATGGTAAAATATAAAACGCTCTTGGAGCATCGCTTTACAACGGAACAGGCGAGAAAAGAAGTGCTGCAAGAGGAAAAGAAGCTATTTGATTACATGAATTCTGTATCGGATAAAAGCCAATACCGAAGAGAGCACGCAGGATTGCCGATTCTGGCTGTCATTGTTTCGTTTATTACATTCGTTCTTGTTTTTGTAAATCTGTTTTTAGGTATAGTCGGCGTTATTGTTTCTTACTTTTTCTGGGTTTCATATGGGAATAAATGGACAGAAGCAAAGTCACACAATGAACGTATTGCATTCAATAGGGAGAGGAATAACAAAGAAATAGCCAGATTCAACCAGCTCTTTTTAGTTGTAAACGGTCATATTGTAATTAATTATCGTGGTTACAACAACGCATATTTTCAAAATATAAATCAAATCAGATATTAGCAGATATTATCCATGATAGTAGGAGCTTGCTTGTTTTGCTCTCTATACATTGGGAATCTGTAATATTATGTTAAAAAATTAAAAAAAGGAAGTGAACAAAATGTCAGTTTCAAAAACCGTAAAATGTCCCTATTGCAAAACAGTCAAGAGCGTTACGGGGAATATGCAGTATAATTGTCCCGGCTGCGGCGCAAGGATAGTGATCGACAACAACGGAAAAATAAAAGCAACTTATCCCAGAAAAAAATAGTTCCTTATAAGGCACTGCAAGATTCATGAAAATCGATCAAAACAACACGTGAGGTGGAAGATAATGAAAATCTTTGAAAAACTCAACAGAAAAAGCAAAGCCGAGCAAATGTTCATTATTATGGCGTTGTTTGCACTTGCAGTGGGCTGTATGTGCATATGCGGGTGCGGAAGTGGATGTTCCTGTGAGACGCCATCCTATTCGAGCAAAAATTACCAGGGAATATCTGCTTCTGGCTGCTCTATTCCTGGATGCGGAGGCTGTCTCTCGTCAGAAAAAGGCTGCGATTCCGCTTGCTATCCTCAATCCTGCAAATACGTAAAGGCATCTTCTGACAATTATACGGAAGAGTATGGTAAATTCGACATAACAGGATGTGATGTGAGATACTACGGTGACGGTTGTCTCGGTTGTAATCAGATTGAGAAAAGCTGCTATTTCGGTTGTATCAACTGGGATTACGGTACTGAGCAGGCCAATGGTTTTTTCTATGGAAGATCAGATTCAGAAGAAAAAATAATAGGTTGTGCGGGAGAAAACGGCGGTTGTGTCGCAACCGATCATTCTGGTCAGAATCTTCTGTATGGTATGGAAACACTGACAGGAGTTGAATAAGCTTGTACCCATATATACATATCATTCTTCCTTCCTATTTAGTGATGGCTCTGATCGGCGGCTTCTTTGCACTGACATTCATGTATCTCAGGATAGAAAAGTATCAAATGAATTTTTCGACTTTTCTGAAATTGTTTATTGCGTGTCTGGCAGGTGGGTATGCAGGAGCAAAGCTCCTTTTTGCGGTCACTCGAATTCCGTGGCTCTTTGAAAACTTCAGTTTTGAAAATCTGATCTGGCATATTCCACGGAGCGGACTGGTGTTTTACGGAGGACTGTTCGGAGTGATTTTCACGCTTCTGTATATTACCCGTAAAAAACCTGACTTGCGCAAGAGAGCCTTCGGTGTGTGTGTCCCGGCAATGCCGCTTTTTCACGCTTTTGGAAGAATAGGCTGTTTTTTAACCGGCTGCTGTTACGGCAAAGAACTTTCGCACCCGATAAGACTTGGAGTACTGATTTTGAACCGTGTGCCGACACAGTTGATCGAGTCCTTTTCCGAATTTTCATTGTTTATAATCCTATTGATCATTGAAAGAAAAAAGAGTGATACCGATCTGTTCAGAATCTACCTTGTTGCGTATGCGGTCATTCGGTTTATCAATGAGTTTTTTCGCGGAGATGAAATCAGAGGCGTTTTTCTGGGATTATCAACGTCGCAGTGGATCTCCCTAATGATTCTAGTGTACTATGCGATTCAAATAATCAAGGTTGGATTGCCTTCCCGAAGTAATAATGAGCAGCATATGATTGAAGTAGCGAATGATGATACGGAATAGATTAGTTTTCGAGATAAAGCAACGGATAAAAAATCTTGGCAGAGCGCCGATTTGTAACTGCAAACCAGAAACAGCACCGACTATTGGTGGAAAATGTTTTATTTTGTGTTATAGATGCACGTCAATCATTGTTGG
>CAMHNT010000235.1 GCA_946186535.1 uncultured Clostridia bacterium | reverse complement strand
CTTTTAAAATCAAAAGTGGGCTAAGAAAAACCGCGTATTTACGCGGTTTGCGGGACTTTTAGCCCACTTTCCCACTTTTTTCTTTAAACTAATGGGATAAAAAATTTATAAATATAATAATATATAGCAAAAAAAGTGGGCTTTTGTCCCATAAGATATTTTCACAAAGTAATAAAAAACAACGCGATTCCGAGATTTTTTCTCCGAATCGACCAAAAGGCAATTGACATAGTGAAGGCGTTTGTGTATAATAATATTATAAAGGAGATGATCATCAATGCTTATCCGTATAAGACTTGAGAACTTCAAATCGTTTCGGGACGACACAGAACTGACAATGATATCCTCCAGCAAAATACAAAAATGTCCAGAACACAAGGTCAAAATCGGAAATACAAATGTGCTCAAGCACGCTGTCATTTACGGCGCCAATGCCTCCGGCAAGTCCAATCTGGTTGATTTTTTCTGGTTCTTCAAAAACACCGTTGCAGACAAAATGCCTTTGGAGGCAAGCGAGTGGTTTTGCAAGCGGGACGAAAGCAGTGCGGAACGCGACAGTTCATTTGAAATTCAGTTTTCTTTCAATGACCGGTTTTATTCCTATGGTTTTACTGCGCTTCTGCATCAGCAAAGCATTACATCAGAATGGCTGTACGAGCTTTTTCCGTCAAACAACGCCCGCTGCTTATTTGAGAGAGATAAGGGGGCGTCTCGCCCTATACTTGGCAGCGAATTGAAGCCCAGCGAATCGGATAAAAGCAAATTTGATATTTATGCCGACGACTTCGACGGCAACGATAGTGTTTTGTTCTTGACGGAAATGAACCGTTCCAAAAAAATCGCCGATGATTCCGAATTACGTTTTTTTAAAGAGGTGTATACCTTTATCTCTGATAAAATCGTTGTCGTCAGACCCAATACGTCTTTTAATGATATAAAATATTATTTCAATGAGACTTCTTTACAGGAGATTAGTCAAATATTAAAATCGTTTGATACCGGCATAGACACTGTTAATATGAAAGAAGTCGACGAAAACGAATTCAATAATAAAGTGCCGCAACCCGTATTTATGCAAGTAATAGCCCGACTCTCTAACAAGGAAGCGTCAAATGGTACGACCGAAGATTCATCTGTGGCTCGAAGTATGACAATAAGAGTCAATCGGAATTTTTTCACTTTTGTTCTGTATAAAGACTCCTTGACTGTGTATAAAATTCTAACGACCCATACAGGTTCGAGTTATAAATTTTCCCTTGACGAAGAATCCGACGGCACAAGAAGGATATTTGAGCTGATTGATATGCTGCTCAATGCTGAACATGACGTTGTTTATGTGGTCGACGAATTAGAGCGAAGTCTGCACCCCATGCTGACCAAGCGTTTTCTGGATTTGTTTATGAGCTATCACAAAAATCATCAGACACAGTTGATTTTCACTACGCATGAATCGTCCATTATGGATCAGAAGCTGTTCCGGCGTGACGAGATATGGTTTGTTGAGCGAGACATCCACCATACCAGCGATATTTATTCTCTTGACCGATTTAAAGAAAGGTATGACAAGGATTTAAGTAAAGCCTATCTGGAAGGACGCTACGGGGCGATTCCTGTGTTTTCGTCATTATCGGATGAGGAAGGTGAATGATATGCCGCCTGCCAAGATTTATTCCTCATGGAACCAAAGAAAGAGCGACGCCACCGAACAGATTGAACCGTACCGAAAGTATTTCTTTATCTGCGAGGGAAGCAACACCGAAGTCTGGTACTTTAAACAGCTGATTGACAATCGAAAAAAGCTCAAAATCAAATCAAACATTGATATTCGTCTCTTAGAAAAAACCGGAAAAGACAAAACAAACTCACACCCTAAGAGACTCATTGCCTTTGCTGAACAGCTAAAGAATGATCCTGCTATTGCGTTCGATAAGGAAAGAGATAAGATGGTGATTGTTTTTGATGCGGATATTTTCGAGGGAAAAGAAACCGATTATAAAAATTTGTTGTTTGATGGAGAAAAAAACAACAACCTTCTCGGTGTAACGAATCCGTCTTTTGAGCTTTTTCTGCTTCTGCATTATAACAATGCGTTTAATGTATATATTCATCCAAATGAAAAGAAAATTCTGGAAAACGATAAGGATAAAAACAGACGTTATATTCACGTCCTGTTTTCCGACGTGTCCGGCATGAACCCGAAGAAAAACAAATGTGTCGGAGAACTCGCGGAAAAGATTGATATTGCGATTGCCGAAGAACAGTTTATCAACGAAGATATACACAAGTGCCAAGGCAATGTGACTTGTAATCTCGCTAAGATTATTAACGATATTCGCAGCGACTCATTGTAATTTTTGTCTCTGCGCGAAAAAAACATAGCCTTTTATGAAGAGAGAGGAATAAAAGCTCCGTTTAGGCGGCGCTTCCTTTCTCTTTTATTTTTGCCATTATATGTACGAAAGGATCTTGGCACCAAAAATGCGTGAAAGAGATTTTCAGACAAAACTCATTCGAGAATTGAAAAGCCTGTTCAAAGGATGTGCCATTTTAAAACTCACCCCGATTACATACAAGGCATACCGGATTTATTGATATTATACCGCGATAAATGGGCAATTCTGGAGTGCAAGAAATCAGAGGACGAGCCTCACCGTCCGAATCAGGATTATTACGTTGATAAACTCGACGAGATGTCATTCGCACGATTTATATTTCCCGAAAACAAGGAGGAGGTTCTCCGTGAACTTCAACATACATTCCAGCCTCGAAGGACAACACGCCTTTCTCGGCGCGAGCAAGTACCATTGGATAAATTATGATGAACTGAAAGTCAGAGAAGCCTACGACAAATACATGGCTGCTCAGCGGGGTACAGCACTTCACGACTTTGCCGCACAGTGCATACGCTTTCAGCAGCAGCTTCCCAAGAAAAAGCTCACGCTGAATATGTATGTCAATGACGCCATCAAATACGGCATGACGCCGGAGCAGGTTTTATATTATTCCGAAAACTGCTTTGGAACCGCCGACGCCATATGTTTTCGCAACGGCTTACTGAGAATACACGATTTGAAAACCGGTCTTACTCCGGCGCATATGGAGCAGCTTGAAATCTATGCTGCTCTTTTTTGTTTAGAGTATAATTATAAGCCGTCCGAAATTGATATGGAGTTGCGGCTCTATCAATCGGACGAAATTCTGATCCACAACCCCGAATCGGTTGATATTCTGCCGATTATGGATAAAATCATCACCTTTGACAGGATTATCGCGGAAGCGAAAGCGGAGGGAACTTGGCAATGAACAGAATAGCAGAAGAGATTCGTACTATCTTGACAAACCTGATAATATCGGGTATACTATTTTCACAGTGATCGTGTTGCAGAAGCTTGCGTGGCCTGCGACCGAGGGCGTTTCTGCGGAGACTCCTTTTCTTTGTTTAATGCTACGCAATATTTGCACCCTAAAAGAAAACAGACCAAGCACTTACGGTGACGGTTTATCGTCACTTCAATGCCTGATCTGCCTTGTTATTAGAAAATTTGCAACCGATCCGTGCGGCAAGTTTTTGCTGTCAGCGCATGAATTACTCAAAATCGTTGAGATAATGCAGATATCTCTCAGCAGAAAGAGTTTGCTTGCC
>CAMHNT010000234.1 GCA_946186535.1 uncultured Clostridia bacterium | reverse complement strand
GGACTCCGCCAGCTTTTTGAAAAAAGCTGGGCAAAAACTTTAACCGTCCTCTTTCAAACTTTTTGTGCAATTTTAAAATTTGCTCATTTATAGTTATATACAGAATTTATTTTTGGTTATTTAAAGAAAGACTTTAAATTTATACAAAACTTTCCAAAGACTTGACCTAAGCTTTGACAACTGTTATAATAGATTTAGTATTAAATGAAAAAGGAGTTTATTACAATGGAAAAGTTAATTGCTAAGGATTTGTTATCTATAAATGCGGTATTTTTGAGACCGCAAGAGCCGTTTACATGGGCAAGCGGCATCAAAAGCCCCATCTACTGCGACAACAGACTCACTCTTTCCGCTCCGCGCGTAAGAGACGATGTTGAGAACGCTCTCGCAAGAGTCGTTGAAGAGAACTACCCCGAGTGCGAGGTTCTCATGGGAACAAGCACGGCAGGCATCGCACATGCCGCAATCACTGCGACAATACTCAATCTTCCTATGGGTTATGTCCGCTCCGGCGCAAAGGATCACGGAAGAGGAAACCAGATCGAAGGAAAGCTCGAAAAGGGTCAGAAGGTTGTTGTTATTGAGGATCTGATCTCAACGGGCGGAAGCGTTATCGAGGTTGTCAATGCACTGCGTGAGGCAGGCGCCGAGGTGCTTGGCATTGCAAGTATTTTCACCTACGGAATGCAGAAGGGAATCGATCGTCTTGCCGCTGCAAACGTAAAGAACATCAGTCTCACAAACCTCGACGTAATCGCAGAGGTTGCTGCCGAGCAGGGCTATATCAAGCCTGAGGATAAAGAAAAGCTCATCAAATTCCGCAACAATCCTTCCGATGAAAGCTGGATAGGTGAAGCATAATGAAAAGCGTTATTGATATTCTCGATTTGTCGACAGATGAAATCGAAGAATTAATATCGGTTGCATGCGATATTATTGAAAATCCCGATAAGTACGCCGAAAAGTGCAGGAGAAAAAAGCTTGCGACTCTTTTCTTTGAACCGTCGACGAGGACTCGTCTGAGCTTTGAAGCGGCTATGTACGAGCTTGGCGGAAACGTTATCGGATTTTCCGCTGCGAACAATTCGTCCGCAGCGAAGGGCGAAAGTGTTTCCGATACTGTCAGAACAGTTTCCTGCTATGCCGATATTATAGCGATGCGTCATCCGAAGGAGGGCGCTCCGATGGTCGCTTCAATGGCGGCTGACATTCCGATCATCAATGCCGGAGACGGCGGTCACAATCATCCGACTCAGACTCTCGCCGATCTTCTCACAATTTTCCGTGAAAAGGGAAGCTTCGAAAATCTTACTGTCGGACTTTGCGGCGACCTGAAATTCGGAAGAACGGTTCATTCTCTGATCAATGCTCTTTCACGCTATTCGGGAATAAAATTTGTTCTGATTTCCCCCGATGAGCTGAAGCTTCCCGATTACGTTACGAACAACGTGCTCATTAAGAAGAATATCCCCTATGAGGTTACGACGGATCTGGTCGGCTCAATTCCGGAGCTTGACATTCTTTATATGACAAGAGTTCAGCGTGAAAGATTTTTTAACGAGCAGGACTATATCAGACTCAAGGACAGCTACATTTTAACTCCCGACAAACTTGAAACGGCAAAGAAGGATCTCAGTATCATGCATCCGCTTCCACGCGTGAATGAGATCTCCGTTGCGGTTGACAGTGATCCGAGGGCATGCTATTTCAAGCAGGTACTCAACGGAAAATACATCAGAATGGCGCTTATCTTAAAGCTTCTGGGGGTGGAATAAAATGGTAATAGATTCTATCAACAACGGTATCGTCATCGACCATATTACTTCGGGAATGAGCATGACATTATATCGGTTTCTGAATCTTGACAAGCTCACCTGTTCCGTCGCAATAATCAAGAACGCTCCGAGTTCGAAGAACGGAAAAAAGGATATCATCAAGATCGACAATCTTATCGATATTGATTTCGATGTTCTGGGCTATCTCGATCCGGGCGTTTCTGTAAACACGATCAAAGACGGAAAGATAGTGAGCAAATTCAAACCTGAATTGCCCGAAAAAATTGTCGGTGTAATAAAATGTAAAAATCCTCGCTGCATTTCTCAGGATGAGCAGGAGCTGACGCACATATTCAAGCTCACCGACAGAGAGAACAGAATCTACCGCTGTATCTACTGTGAAAGTAAAGCTAAATAATAATACGAAAAAAGCCGTATCGGAATCTGACTCCGGTGCGGCTTTTGAGTTATTGTGCAAAAATTTGCAATGTATTAACAATTCAGGAGAAATTTTGTTGTATAATTACATAATATAGAGTTTCTGTACCTTTACGGTTGGGAAACGGGAGAGAAAATAATTTTTCGGAAAACAGAATATTAAGGGACGGTGCGGATCTATGGATAACAAAAAATCTAAATCATCGGTTAATGACCTGTCGAAGAAATCCGTACAGGAGCGGGTAATCAATGAAGAGGAAAAGATCAAGGAGAATGACACCGGAAGAAAAGCTGTCCGAAAGGAAATTTATACATTTCCGGTTATTCTTCTGGGAGGAATAATTTATTCCTTCGGTATGAACTGCTTTCTCAGACCGTTAAGCCTTTATTCGGGCGGCATGATGGGATTTGCACAGCTGATACAGGAGCTGTTAAGAAGGCTTGGCTTTACATTTGACGGATTCAATATTTCCGGTGTCATATACTATCTTATGAACGTTCCTGCTATTCTGATATCCCTCAAAAGAATGCGGCGCAGGTTTATCGCAAAAACCTTGTTTGCAATAACATCTATAACGGTTTTGCTTTCCGTCATTCCCATTCCGTCAAGTCCTGTGCTTGACGACAGGATAACAAATACAATTATTGCCGGATTGATATGCGGTACGGGGATAGGCATAATCCTTTGGGGAGGTGCCTGCGACGGCGGTATGAATATTATCGGAATGCTTCTCATAACTAAAAGAGGCAAGGGAAGCGTAGGGAACATAGGTCTTATTACGAATATTGTTTTGTATTCGATCATGCTGTTTATATTTGACCCTGCGACGGTTATATATTCGCTGATATACTCTGTGTTCAATTCGATTGCCGTTGACCGTATTCACACTCAGAACATCGCAAGCCAGGTGATAGTATTTACAAAGCTGAAAAACACAAAGGATATGCAGGTTGACGTTATGGGCAAGCTTAACCGTGGCATGACGGAAATTGACGCAAGCGGAATGTTCACGGGCGACGAGGTGAAAATCTTCATTATCTTTGTGAGCAAGTACGAGGTAAACCGACTTCGCAGAATAATAAAAAGTCATGACGAGGAAGCGTTCATAGTTGAAACTCCGGTTACAAGAATCGACGGTAATTTCGATAAAAAAATAGCATAAATTTTAAGGCGAACCTTTGTTATCGGTTCGCCTTTTTTAATAACTCGTTGTGTTATTAAAACAACAGTTAAAGTTTCGCTGCAAGCCTTTTCAAAGGCTTGCAGGGTGCATGGGGCAGAGCCCCTGCTCGCTCGTCGCAACGAGCGAAACTCCTTTTGTACTTTACTCAGCGGAGTGGGGGCAGAATAAACTTTCACATGAGGCAGAGTTCGGATGGGGGCGAACCTGCTGACAGTGGTTCGCCCCCATGGAAAAACTTACGGTTTAGA
>CAMHNT010000233.1 GCA_946186535.1 uncultured Clostridia bacterium | reverse complement strand
CTTTTACACCAACAATTCAAAAATCCTTCAAACTATGTTTTATAATTGTAAGAAGCTAAAGTCTATTGATTTGGGGTCTTACTTTGATACATCTAATGTTATACATTTTAAAAATATGTTTAACGGCTGCGAAAGTCTTGAGAACATAAATTTTGGCAATAAATTCAAGGCGACAAGTTCTTATAGCTTCGAAGGAATGTTTGCATTTTGTAAAAGTCTTACATCACTTAATCTCGGAAGTAATTTTTCTACATCACAATCTTCTCCGGATATGGACGGTATGTTTTATGCTTGCGAGAGTTTGACGTATCTCAATATGGGTGGATTGGGAGGCAGTGGTGCGCAAATGGACAATACATTTTTGGATCTGCCAAATCTAACCACCTTGGTAATTAATAAAAGTATTTCTTGGAGCAGCAGCTATACGGTTTTTGATTCACCTACATATTGGAAAAAAACTTCTACGGGAGTATCCTATTCAAATTCACAGCTTGAATCTGCAAGAACTATTTCAGCCGGAACATACGTTAGATCGGCAGAATTTTCCACGGAACTCAGACCGGAATTATATTACAGCAACGGAGATTTAGCACCCGACAATCTATATGAATCTGTTGATAAATCCAAAAGAATAACGGGCTACTGTATAAATTATTATAAAGATGGAGTCGGTCGTATTTTCAACAGAGTAGCTGCCGATGATAATAATATCGAGAGTTATTTGTCTACTGATGAAAAGGCTTCTCACGGGAGCGAGCCGTTGGGTTTTTCAATGACGCAGGCTCTTATTACTCTGATGTACTACGGATATCCTAATGACGGAGCAGGAATCGGGGAAAAATATAACTTGACCGATAAAGAGTTTTATGCGGTTACTCAGTTTGCGATTTACGATTTTACCGATTTCTATTACGATAAAAAGGGTGTGCAATTGTTAAAAGATGGAATTTTAACAGAATATCGAGATGAAATGCTGAGTGCTTACAACGAACTTACCTCACAGAACTACAACAACATACCCGATGAATTCGATCTGCACCTTTATGAATGTACAGACCCAACACGACAAAATATGGTTTCAATCAGCGGTCTTTCAAAATCAGATGAAATAAGGGGCGGTGTTCAGGTTTACAAGGGTACGACAGGCTCTCCGATACAGCCTTTGGGCGGTGCTGTTTTCACTATATATGACAGTACGAATCAGCCGGTTACAACCATAACATCAAACTATTTAGGCATTGCTACTATTTCCATAATGGACGATGAGCAGGGACTTTTGCCAGGAACATATACGATCAAAGAAACCTCTGCACCACGAGGATATTATATATCTTCCGATTCTTACACCTTTGTTATTTCCGAGGATCAGAAAATCGTCAATGTCGGAAAGAAAAACGGCGTGGGCAGCAATACCGCTATGGCTTTCTACGATTCTACCAATCCAAGCGAAAAAGGCGGCGGAGTTAAAGTTGAGAAGAAGGACTCTTCCGGAAATCATCTTTCGGGTGCAGAGTTTACTATTTACAATTATGATTCTTCTTTGACTTATGCACAAAATGCTGTTGAAGAAAACATAGTCACAGTAATAACTACCGATGAAACAGGCTTTGGCTATACTTCCGCAAAGGAACTTCCTCTTTATCAATATTATATGATCAAGGAAACAAAAGCCCCGCACGGTTACAAGCTTTCCGATAATTACAAGACATTCCTTCTTACATCAGACGGACAGCTGTATCTTGAAGAATATACCGATGAAACAAAAACAGGAACTGCACAGATAAGCGGAACAAAGAAATATATCTTAAACGAAGAAGAACAGCAGTTAAGCAGCGGAGAATTTACTTTTGAACTTAAAAATTCAAGCGGCACTGTTGTGCAGAGAGTCACGAACAAAGCAGACGGAAGCTTCGAGTTTTCTCCTATAACCTATGATGTAAACAATTTGGGCTACAACCGATACACTGTCAACGAAGTTAAAGGAACTGACAGCAATATAACCTACGATAATCATGTGGCGACTGTAACTGTTCTTGTAAATGACGACGGAGCAGAAAATCTCACCTGTACGGTAAATGCTTCTGTCTCCGACCTCACATTCACAAACACCGAGAAGAAAGAGTACCCCATAAAAATCAGCAAAAAGGAAACAGGAACGCAGAAAGAGCTTAAAAATGCAGTTCTTGTTCTAAAGAATGAAAAGGGCGACGTGCTTAAAACTTGGACATCGGGAGACGAGCCTTTGAGCATCACTCTTGAACCCGGAACTTATATTCTCACCGAGAAAACACCTCCTACAGACTATGATAAGGCAACCGATATCAGATTTACGATTGCGTATGACGGAACTGTTACAAGTACAACAGAAAACGCAGTTGACAATGATACCGTTACTATGTACGATAGTAAATCTGCCAATACATTTACAATCAGAATTCTCAAAACAGACAAGGATACGGAAGAGACCCTGAGCAATGCAGTATTTACTCTTTACGATACTGCAACCGGCGGCGACACGTTTTCCCTTACTTCAACGACAAACAGCAGGGGTGTTGCAATGTTTGAAAACGTTCCGGAAGGAACATTTACACTGCATGAGGTGACGCCTCCGAGCGGCTATAAGACTGCTCCCGATAAGACGGTTGTTGTGAAATCGGACGGAAGCGGAAATGTTTCCGTTGATCAAGATAATACAGAGCTTACGGTCACTACTGTAAAAGGTGTTGATTATCTTGAAGTCAAAGATGAGAAGATATCTTGGACTGAAAAAGAAGAGCATTCGGAAATCACAGTTACAAAGGTTGACGAAAAAGATGAAATGATAAGCGGTGCAACGTTTGCACTATATTCCGATGATACTTTTACAAACAATATTAAGGAATACATAGGTGGAGAGTTTAAAATAAAGACCTATGAGCTTACTGAATATCTTCCTGACGTTGACGATGAGACAATTCTTTATCTGAAAGAAAAAACACCTCCTCCGGGATACAATGCTTCGGAAGAATATTGTGTAATTAAAATTACTGCTCAGCAAGAAATTGACAGTGAAGAATACACAATAACGACTAAGTATATTATCACAGTCGACAATGAATCCGAAAAGAAAATCCCGAACACGAAAATTACACGTCCGAAAACGGAAAACGCCAATATCACAATCAAAAAGGTTGACAAGGACGATCATAGCAAACTGCTGAAAGAAGCAACATTCACTCTCTATTCCGATAACGAGTTGAATAATGCTGTAACGACATACACAACCCGGGACGGAACAGTTGATATCACTACCAAAGACAGCGAGCTTGCCAGCTATCTTCCTGACGTGGGAAGCGAAACAACTCTTTATCTGAAAGAAACATCTGCTCCCGACGGATATAATTTTGGTGTATCTGTCTATACAGTTAACATTTCGTCATCTTTAGACGAAGATTTCAGCGCTGAAGATAATGAGTTCGTTGTAACGACGACTTATGAAATGTCTGTAACCGGCAGCCTGACCGATATTCTTGAAGTTGAGAATTCAAAAATACCGGATATCAAAATAGTCAACTCAAAGGTTACGGTCAAGAAGGTCGATGACGAAGATCACGAACTCGGCGGCGCAGAATTCACATTGTATGCCGATGAGGAATGTAATGACATCATAGAAAC
>CAMHNT010000232.1 GCA_946186535.1 uncultured Clostridia bacterium | reverse complement strand
TTTGTTCTGATATCGGTTTTCGAATCAGCAGCGGAATGCGTCTTTCGGTTGTCGGAAAAAACGGCAGCGGTAAATCAACCCTGCTGAAGCTGCTCAGAGGAGAGGAAATAAAATACAGAGGTTCTCTTGATATCGGAAGCAATCTTAAAATTTCCTATGTGTCGCAGGATACGTCATTTCTTAGCGGCAGCCTGAGTGAATATGCAGAAGAATGCGGTGTAGAAGAAAGTCTCTTAAAATCAATTCTTCGTAAAATGGGTTTTGAACGTTTTCAGTTTGAAAAGAATATGAGCGAGTTCAGCGAGGGACAGAAGAAAAAGGTTCTTATTGCAAGAAGCCTTTGTGAGCATGCACATTTGTATATCTGGGACGAACCGCTTAATTTTATCGATGTTATATCGAGAATGCAGATTGAGGAGCTGATTTTACAGTATCAGCCTACAATGATATTTGTGGAGCATGATATTGCTTTTCAGAATAACATTGCAACAGATACAGTTAAGCTTTAATTATTCAGAAAATAACGGTTTGATTTCTCATATCAATCAAAAAATTTTTCAGATAAGCAGGTTTTAAAATGTTTGAGGAAATATTCAAAAGAAAACAGCTTAATCCCAAAAAGCTTACGGATTTTGGATTTGTAAAAAACGGAGACAGCTATTTTTATGAAACCGAAATAATGGACAAAATCTTTATACTCTGCGTCAATATTACAGAGAACGGAGCAATAGATACAGACTTGACCGAAAAAGAAAACGGAGAGAAATACGTTCTCTATAAAACAAATGTAACAGGTTCGTTTGTGGGTGAAGTGAGAAATGAAGTGGAAAATGTTTTGAGAACGATATCGGCTGAATGTTTTGAAACAGCTGTATTTAAATCCGATCAGACGAAAAGAATTATTCGCTTTGCCAAGGAAATGTATGGTGATGAGCCGGAATTTTTATGGGAAAAATCTCCTGATAATGCCATATTGCGAAGAAAGGATAATGAGAAATGGTACGGTGTAATTCTTACTGTTTCAAAGAAAAAATTAGGATTGAATTCCGATGAGATTGTAGAAATCCTTGACCTGCGTTTGCAGCCTGAGCTTATGGAGAATTTGCTTTCTTTGGAGCATTTCTATCCCGGCTGGCACATGAATAAAAAGCACTGGTATACTGTTATTCTGGACGGAACCCTATCGGATGAAGAAATATGTGAACGTATTCGCACAAGCTATGAGCTTACAGTAAAATAACAGCTTAAGGCGATTGGAAATATGGATCTATTGGAGACAATGTTAAATAGACGGGGCGTTCAAAAATATAAAGATGAACCGATATCGGAAGAAGAAATAGAACGATTATTCAGGCAGGGCTTCTTTCACCGAGCAGCCGCGGACTGTTTCCTGTGGAATTTATCGTAGTCCGTGATAAGTAAACTTGGAAGCATTTACAAATGCAGTCGCTGCTATATCCTCCACTGTCATGGTAATGGAGCTGAAAGCCCCACATAAACATGACCGGCAGAATTATTTGCTTGGAGTGCTGTAATTGGATTAACTTATTGTTGTTTTGTTAAGAGTTGAAAATTGATTTGCGTGAATAATTAAAAATCCTTCTTTACAATTTAAGAAAAATGTGATATACTTATAATAATATGTGTTATTTTTATGTTTTTATTGCTTAAACTTTAAAGGGGGAGCGCAAGAAAATGGTTATGGATTTTTCCACATTAAAAAGTCAGAACGGCGAGAAGTATGATGATTTTGTCAAGAAAGCTAAGGAGAATAAAAAATTCGAATTCACTCTTGACGGAAATACTTACAGATCTGATGAGTATGAAATGGAAAATGCAAAATTCTGGAGAATGTTCAGGAACAACGAGAACCTGATTCCTCTGAAAATATTCATATCATTTGAAGACCACATGGAAGAAAAGATTTTCGGTGAGTACTCTTTCCCCGAAAGATTTACGGATATAAATATCACAAGCTACGATTTTGTCGTAGAAACACCGAGTACCAAGAACAAGGAAAAGAACGGCGAAGATGAGAATTCCGGGGATAAAGAATCCACGGAAGAAAAAGGCAAAGACGAAAAAAAGAATAATAAGAAGAAATAAAAAAATTGCACTATAGGTTTTGAGCGTATAAAAACCCTGAGCGGCGGCCCTTCAGAGAAAGCCGGAACGAAGGCTTTCTTTTAAGGCATAAGGTTATTACGGCTTCTCTGAATATTCAAAGATATCAGCCGGATAGCTCGTGCATTTCGGAATGGAGGACAAATGATATCACACCCTATTTCTCCTGTTTTTAACAGCGAGTCCGAAATACTTATCCTCGGAAGCTTTCCGTCGGTAAAGTCAAGAGAGTTAGGATTTTTCTACGGTCACAAACAGAACCGTTTCTGGCGAATGCTTTCGTTGGTTTTTGAGGACCCTCTTCCCGAAACGATTGATGAAAAGAAAGAATTTTTGTTAAAACATAAAATTGCACTATGGGACGTTATAGCACAGTGCGAAATAACGGGCTCGTCCGACAGCAGTATAAAAAACGTCACAGTCAATGATTTTGATGTAATACTGAATACCGCCGATATCAGGCGTATTTGCACAAACGGTCAGAAAGCACATTCACTCTACAAAAAATATGCCTTTCCAAAAACAAAGACAGAGGATATATGCCTGCCGTCCACAAGTCCTGCCAATGCCGCATGGAGCCTTGATGATCTTGTTTCCGAATGGAAGAAGGCTCTTTTGAATGAATAATTATAATCATTAACTAAAAGAAAATCGGGTGACTGACTCCATAAAGTCAGAGCACCCGATTTTTTATGAGACTTTTTTGTTGTTCTTTGAGAAAAATGTTATCAGTATAGAAACGATAGAGGTCACTAAGCAAGTAACTGTTAACATGACAAAGCTCAGATTTTCATTAAGCTTTTCTATCGTTTCCACATTAATATTTACCGTTTCAAGAATTACCATTGAAAAGACTGCCGTTACGATATTATTGTTTCCGGCATGGGCAAGAGCGGCAGGAAATACAGAATTTGTTTTCTTTGTCAGAACCGTAAAATAAGTTCCTATGAATGTACAGAAAACACACATTGCAACGATTCCTGCGTACGGATAGAACCTATAGTCCGTTCCGAAGTTGTGACCGATAACTATTGCCGGCGCATGCCACAGACCCCATATAATTCCGCTGAGAACAATAGACAGCGGAGTGCTCATAAGCTCCTCGAGCTTCGGGGTCAGGTATCCTCTCCAACCGCATTCCTCTCCGAACCCGAGAACGCAGTTGAGCGATGAAACTGTTACGAGATAAATTATAGTCGTTATTGTGGTTCCGAATTTCATATTGTGTATGATTTCGGAGGTTGTTCCGCTCGGCATGAAGAAGAGCGTCACACAGAATGCGGAGATAAATGCGTACAGTACAGGCAGGAAAATTGCTGTCATATAGTATTTTAAATTTCCCTTTAAATTTACTTTCAGTAGATTGTTTTTAGCGCCTTCTTTGGTGATGATTCTGGACATGAAGTTTCCGAGCATCGGAAAAAGCATCGACAAAGCTCCGGTAAGGTTATAGTAGGCAGTTTCCGTATTACAGCCGAAAGCCGCTATGTAGATAAAATCAAGTATCCATGTCGGAACGAATGCGAAAAACAGAAAGATAAAAATTCTTTTAAAAGTTATTTTTTTATCTGTCATAATTTTCACCGCCCT
>CAMHNT010000231.1 GCA_946186535.1 uncultured Clostridia bacterium | reverse complement strand
TAAGAGAGTTTCGCCGTCTGCGGACGGCGACCAAGGGCGCTGCCCTTGGAACCTGCGCACTTTTTGAAAAAAGTGCGTCAAAAACTTTAACAGTCCTATTTAAAACTTTTTTGTGCTATTTTAAAATCAGATATCACGCTTTAGTTTTCAACATTCAATTGAAAATATGTTGAAAACTTTTTGAACTACAAATTAATATCTCCGTATAATTTGCTATTATTCTGTCAAAAATAGATTTACATACAATTCAACTTATGAAAGGAAGTTATAGTATGCTCAACAAAATTTCATTGATCCTTCTTATTATCGGAGGTATCAACTGGGGTTCAATCGGTATTTTCCAGTTTGACATCGTAGCGTGGATCTGCGGAGGTCAAACAAGCATGATCAGCCGAATCATTTATACGCTCGTCGGTCTTTGTGCCATTTGGTGCATTTCTCTTTTGATCAGAGACGACACGGAGCACGACCGAGATGTCCGTGTAATGAGTAGCTGATAACCTACACAAAACCTGTATGCAGAGATTACAGACCTTTGCATACAGGTTTCCTTTTCATTATATTTTATTAGCTTTTGAATATCTACTCATAATCCAATGTGCAAATCTGATATTCACCCCAATCAATAACGCTCCTAAAATACTATATATTACGATCTCAGTTGTAGGATATGACAGAATTCTGATGCTGTCATAAATAATATAGATCCCCACAGGCAGCGCAAGGATAGATGTAATCAATGCCGGAATATATTTCCGAACCACAATCGACTCAATGATATGAACAAAGAAATGAAGAACACAGCCGATAAAACCGCCAAGCCAGATTCCGTAAAAGTCAGAAAAATACGAAGCAATACAAATTATGAGCAATAATATCAATTCCTCAAAAACAGCAAGTGCAAATCCCTCTGTTGATACTCCCTCATAATTCTTTATAAATTTCGAATATTTCTTTTCAAGAAAACTCTTATTTTTATTTAACCACGGTATAAATCCGACTATTTCCTCCATGTCATGGAAAATGAAAATAATCGGAAACAGCCATACATAGAAGTTCATGAAATCACTTCCTACTCTATTACAGCCAGCACCGCTTCAAGCGCCTCGTCTGCATCACATTCAATATCTGGAATTATCGGCAAATCCGATTTTGATGTGTCAATCCTCTCAAAATGTTTTGAAGAAATCTGAAATGACAGTATCGAATTCGGCGTCTGAAAAACAACTACATCACCGTAGCTGTCGGGCATATTTCCGCAAGGCTCACCAACAACCTTACCAAATCCGTTATCCTGTATAAATTCCGCAAACAGTGTTCCCGAGCTGAACGTCCTCGCAGAAGTAAGCACATAAACATCGCCCTCAAAAAGCATTTCATCGTAATGCTTTACCGTTTGCTCGGAAGAGTCCCACTTCATCATGTACGGACCCAACCGCCAAACACCGCCCTGAGTTCTGAATGTATCATGATTCAAATACGCGATAAACTCGTCTGCAACCATCGAGTTGCCGCCGACATTATTTCTCAGATCCACTATTATGTTATCAATCTCGGCGGCAGTTGTATCCTCAATGAATTTGTACAGAAATGTTCTATATTCCTCATCATAATCACAGCTGTCAAGAGTCAAAAGAGAATAATTATTTTCCTTGTCCACAACACAGCTGTAGGACGGAACATCATCTGTTTCCTTATTCATCATTTCAGCCGCAGAGTCATAATCGTAAAAATCACCAAGTGAGTATGTAACAGTTTCCTCCATGCCGTTTTCATTTAAATATACGAATTCAAAGCTATCTGTTTCCAATCCCAAAAACCTCAAGCCCTCAAAGGTTTGAAAACAGTTTTCAAGCGCACAACGTCCCCACGCCTCAAGCTCGTAGGAAAACAAATCGCTGTTTTTTGAAAAGAGCTCGTCAACAGTCAGACCGTTTATTGTCAATACTGTACAGCCGTTTTCAGTTCTGTTAAGATAATCGACCAGATACCTTCTGGGAAATGACGGTGCAATCAAATCATGCGAATCACCTGTTGAGTGAAGCAGACGAGCCGCCGACCGCCAAAGCTCATAGGCATTAACCTGCTCGCCAAACGAGCTTTTTTCCTTTTCCAGGCACTCCTGCACCTCGTCGCTTATACCGTCAATATAAAGAGGGTGAACACGTTTAAGACATTTCACTATATAGTCCAAGTCCTCCTCAGCCTGCTTTTTAGTATAAACTATATCATCAGACTCGGCAGCGCTCATTGAAACAAGACTCAGATATCCCGTCGGGGCATATACGCTGTTCCAATATGGACTGAAAACAATATTAAAAACAAAATATATACAAATGCAAACCGAAAGCACAGCCGCAACAACGACCAGTATCTTTCCTTTACGTTTTTTCATAGCTTTACCTCCATATAAAGCAGAACTTGTCGCCGAGCGGCGACGGGCATACGAGAAACAGCTTTTACTATAACTCCAACCCATGTACCCGACCGGTAATCGGTTTTATCTTTAAATCATCAAACATGTGAATAGACCACTCGGATTTTTTCTGCGTTATCCGACTCACATTGTTCAAAACCGATTTTTTTGAAGAAACATATAAGATCCTCGCTATTTTTAGGAATATCTGCGTAAGCACCGTTTCCGATTATGCTTATGGCATAACATATCAATTCCGTCGCATAGCCTGCTCCTTTGCGGCCAAACCCTATATAAAGATTTGAAATTCTCTCACCGCAAACAGTAACCATACCGCAAACTATGTTATCGACTGATACCGTGTAAATCTTACCTCCCATAGCTAATTCAGATTCAATCTCGCTTTGAATCCTTTCTTTCAGAATATTGTACGTAGCATCGTTTTCCTCTCTGGTTTTCGAAAAATCGTAACAAAAAACCTCGGGGAAATTGCTGATACCACAACCGACAACCTGTTCGGCATTTCCTTTGAACTCACTTATTACACTTTTCTTGCCCATAGCCGCTATCAACTCCGAGTCAGGATTATGATAAGCGGGAATACAGTTCATAAAGATGTCGTGGCAATCCCTACCCATTCCCGCAAAGCGTTCTATAGATTCAGCATTGTTTGCAATAACTGCACATTTTAGTCGCCTAAAATAAAACATACTGCTTTCACAAACAAATAACGCCTCTGTTCCGATGTGAGCGGATTTTAAATTGCTCACTTCAATGTTATACGGCACTTCATCATAAATGCCTTCAAACAATCTGAACACTGCCCAATGGTCACAAATATCAGGTACAACTCTCGATTTCCACGAAATGTGTGTCGCTACCTTTTGAATAAGTACATACTTTCCATTGTATGAGCGAAATTCCTCCTCGGAAATATCTCTGTTGTTTTCCTCTTTTATGTAAGGCTTGTCATGGGTTTGAAGCTGAATTGCGATAATGTCACCGTTTGTGAATATATCATTAAGATAAACATTGGGTCTAATTTTCTTTTTTGGGGGTATCGGAGAAAGCAGCTTTTCTCTGAACTTTTCGAGAACCTCTTTCCTGTCACGCAGAACCTTTGCACCCGACTCTTCATAGATTTCAAGCCCCGTACCGCTGTCTATCATTTCAATGGCTTTGTCACGAACCTCATCTGTAAGGATACCTTTCCTCCACATAAAATCGGCAAGGGAATAATAATAGTCGCACCACTCATCCTCATCGATTTCTTCTTTTGCGTACTCATCGAGTTTCTTCAAAGCGGTCGGAACATCGTACTT
>CAMHNT010000230.1 GCA_946186535.1 uncultured Clostridia bacterium | reverse complement strand
TTTCCTATAAAATTTTCTTCTACGTGGCTTATGTCAAGAATGGCTGCGGAATCGGGGTAAAATAAAAATGAAAAAGGCACGTTTTGAAAACGTGCCTTTTCATATAAAGTTTTAAAGAAAAGAAAAGAAATGTGTAAAACTCAAATTAATGGTATGCGTTAAGTTGTTTTTTTATTCAGGAGATTCATTTCTTAACGCATATAAATAATATCATATTTTTTGAAAATTGTCAACATTGATTAGATAAAAATCATAAATTTTAGGCTTATTACAATTACTATTAGGGCAGTTTGTGATAATTATACAAATGGGTTGTAATGTTTTTACAAAAAAAGTCAATGTATTTATGAATATTGACTACTTTGAAATGTGATTTCGGGGGAGTGTGATTTGATGTTCGGACAAAAAGTTGTAATGTGATCGGAATTTATGCTATAATAAATATGTTAATTTTAAAATCGGAGAAAGCAAAATGATAATTTTTAACACTGATCTGGACAATACTATTATATATTCGTATAAACACGACATCGGCAAGAATAAAATATGCGCCGAGATATATCAGGAAAGAGAAATTTCTTTTATCACGGAAAAAACTGCGGAGCTGCTGAAGGCGGTCAACGATGCTGTTGTGCTTGTTCCTACTACAACACGAACGTTTGAACAGTACAGCCGCATTGATCTGGGGTTCGGTGTGCCGAAATATGCTCTGGTCTGCAACGGAGGAGTCCTGCTTGTTGACGGAGAAGAGGACGAGGAATGGTACGGCGAATCGTTCGCAATGGTTAAGGAGTGTCAAGAGCAGCTGACGGCTGCGGAGAAAATTCTCGAAGCAGACGAAAACAGAAGCTTTGAAATAAGAAATATCAGAAAGCTTTTTATTTTCACGAAAAGCAGCGAGCCGCTTCTTTCGGTCGAAATCCTCAGAAGCAGGCTTGACGGCAGTAAGGTTGACGTTTTCAACAACGGCGTCAAGGTTTATGTTGTTCCGAAAAATCTCAGCAAGGGAAGGGCTGTGAATCGACTGAGAAAAAAACTCGGAGCGGAGCTTGTCGTTTCGGCAGGCGACAGCGAGTTCGATATTTCAATGCTGAATTCGTCCGATGTGGCGATTGCACCGGCAGAGCTTGCGGAAATTGCGGAGCTTAAAAACGATACGATCGTACATAACGGGGACGAGATTTTTTCGGAGTTCGTTCTGAGTAGGGTTCTTGATATAGGAAAAAATCAGGCGTAACAGTAGTTCAGAATCTCGGAGTAGGTGTTTCCCTGTTCCGACATGAAATGAGCGGTGTTTGGGGTGAGAAAGTCAGATTGGTCGCACTGCATAACAGTGAACTGAAATTCTCCGAGAGAATAAAGCAGCGTGAAGCGCCCGTAGGGCAGACCGAAGGCTTCGGAAATATCGCTGCCAGAAAAGTCAATGCCGCAGATGTTCACTGTTTCAACTTCACCTGAAGCGAGAAAATTTATTTCCCCGACGGCACTCTGAGGGTTGGTTTCGGTGCTTAAGGTGCTGTCGAGGGTTCTGAGCGTGCCGTAGAATTCGTCGCTGCCGAATTGGAAAACGGTTGAGTAATCCTTTGAAAGGGAGTTGTACGGGGCGGCGGTGAA
This sequence comes from uncultured Clostridia bacterium, assembly GCA_946186535.1. Lineage (GTDB taxonomy): Bacteria > Bacillota > Clostridia > Oscillospirales > Acutalibacteraceae > RUG592. The sequence continues at coordinate 2,150 of CAMHNT010000230.1, read as the reverse complement.
TCGGATTTCTGTGTTTTCTTCTGGTTCGGCTGAGAAAGACGTTATGTTAAGGTTCATCGGCTTTCCGTTTTCTAAGATCAGCGAACCGAAAACGTTGTCGCAGTATGAGCATAGGGGTGTATAATTCTTTCCAAACTTTTTCTTAAGTCCGTTTTCGTCGAGGAAAACATGGGGATTTTTTGTGTCAATTGAAAGCCTGTCCGAATCGCTTTCAAAACATATCTGGGTGTGATAAGCAACAGCGAGAGCTTTGACTTCGTTTTCGGTGAAGTTTTCTCCGACGGCTGCCCCGACGAGGGAATAGACAACGGATTTCGAAGAACGTGAAACGGTTTTGCCGGTGCTTTTGTCGGTGAAGGCAACATTTTCAGTGATTGAGTATCCGCTGTTTTTTTGGCTGCTTATTATGGAGGTGCTGACGGCTTGTTCGTTTTTGGGGGAGAAAATCCCGGAAAAAACGGAATCGCTGACGGCGACGGGAATCAGCGCCATCATCAGAATCAGCACTGTCATTACTGCCAGATATTTTTTCATTCTGAAAACTTCCTTTCTTTTATAAACAAAATTACAAATGATTTTGTAATAAAAAAATACATTTTTTCTATTGACAGAATTTACAATTTGTTATAATATTGTAACTGGTAGATTATAGGTTTTTGCGCATTTTTTCGCTTGCACTTAATTTATATTCGCATAAATTGGATTTTATTACTTCAAGTCACCGGACGGCAGAGGTTTTTGTATGTTATGTTTTTGAAATCTGACTGTCCGGGATTAAAGGTTATTTATTTTTTTAAGATTTGAAAGGACGATTATTTTATGAAAGTAAAAGCAAGCTGGGGAGCTTTCGTGCCTGTTCTGGTCGGAGCGGTGCTGCTTCATAGTTATCATATATTTTTTCTCGGAGGAGACGAGATCACTCAGGCTCTCTACGGCGACTATTCGCTGCTTATCAACAGAAGCACCGAGCCGGAGCTGATTGTTATCCTGGCGGCGGTTCTTTTTGTTCTGTCGCTTCTGTTCAGTCTTCTGGACAGGAAAACTTCGTCGTACTGTGAAATTAAAAGCTCGCCGCTGAGCGGAATTTTCCTGATAATATCCGGGCTTCTTCTCGGCGTTGACAGCTCGGTAAACATACTGAACGTCTTTGGTTCCGAAGGGGCTGCGGGATCGGCTTTTGCTCTTAATATTCTCGGCATTGCGACGGCTCTGCTGTTTGCGATTGTCGGAATGGGATTGCTTATGGGGTTCAACATCTCGAAGAAGATACGTATTTTTATGATTATTCCTACGCTCTGGTCGGCTGTAGAAATGGTAAGCGTTTTCATCAGCCACAGAAAGGAAGCTCCGTCGTTTGCATTCTTTGATGTTTTTGCATGGGTATTCATGACATTGTTTCTTTTTCATTATTCAATGGTACTCTGCGGAATCGAGATCAAGAATCCGGTTAAATCGAGTTTTGTTTACGGATTGACCTTCATCTATTTCGGAGTTGTATATGTCATTTCGTCAATCAGCTCAAGCATTCAGGAACTGGGGTATTTTGATGTTACGGCACTTGTCAAGACACTTCTGGTTGTGTCTCTTACGCTTTTTGCTTTGTTCTCACTTATGAAGCTTTCGTCGAAGATGATCACGAAGAAAAAGGCTGAGGAGCTTTCAGAGGCGGTTGAAGAAGAGTTTGATTCCGAAGAGGAAGACGTGGAAGATGATCAAACTCCGGAAGCGGCATTCGGCGTAGGAAGTACAAAATATGTTACCGCCGAGTTTGAAAAAATCAGACTCGAGAAGGCAGCGAAAAAGGCAAAGGAGCGCACGGGCACGATTCCTTCGGTTATTATCGATGAAGAGGCGGACGAAGAGGATGAGGAGCCGATGTCGACACTCGACAAGATCGACGCGCTTATTATGGAGCTTTCCGACGAGAACAATGACGGAAAATAATTTTTGATTTTATACAATTTGAAAATAAAAAAAGCGACCTGTTCGGGATAACTTGATATTCCCGGGCAGGTTATTTTTTGACATAAAGGAAAGTTTTGTAGAAAAAAGCAGGGTTCGGGGCGCAGCCCCAATAGGTGCAGGGCGAAGCCCCTGACCCACGAAAAGCTTTCGGTGAAGAAAGCAGGGTTCGGGAGCGCAGCTCCCGA
>CAMHNT010000229.1 GCA_946186535.1 uncultured Clostridia bacterium | reverse complement strand
GAAAAAACAAAAAACAGTGAACACCTGATAATCCAACGGTATTCACTGTTTAATTCATTGTATGAAGAATTTTATTAAAATATCACAAGCCTGAACTATGACACTTCATTTCAGACCAATATTTCTTTATTCATGCACCTGCACTCTCATAGGCTTTAATTCCTCTGTTCCAGACCAGAATTCCGAATGACATTAAAATAACAGATATAAGCACCGTCATTCCCAGATTGTACAGCGGATTCTCTCCTGTCAGAAAATAATATGCGGGATAGAAAGATGTAAAAGCAAACGGAATAATATATGTTATAACCGTTCTGACTGCTCTGTTGTAGATATCAACAGGATACTTTGCAAAGTCGTTCACCATATAAAACATATATGTAATGTTTCCGCTCTTCTTTGTCCAGAACGCAATTGCGGCAGTTGCGGTTTTTATGCCTGTATATATAAATGTTGCAAAAGGAATAACAGCCAATGTCAGCAGAACTCTCGTGACACTCCACTCAATATCGAGCTTAGGAATAGTTGCACATACGAGAACGACCCCCATAATAAATTCTCCCAGCGCATCTATCTGAAGTTTTTCTACCATGACATGAAACAACGTATTTATCGGACGAGTAAGATACTTATCGAAATCGCCCTTTCGCACGGTGAAGTGACCTATTGACCAGAGATTGTCAAAAAACAAATGATCAATTCCTTTAGGAATAAGTGAAAACCCATAAATGAAAACAACCTCGTTGTATTCCCAGCCCATAAGACTTGGGATATTGCTGAAAATCAATTTCAAAAACAGAAGGTTTGAGGTCTGTATGAGGAAAAATCCTATGATTCCGATGATGAAATCGCCTTTGTATTCCATCATTCTTTTAAGCTCCTGCGATACAAAAATCCTGTGCATACGAAATGCTCTTTTTATATTTTTCATGACTCAGCCCCCCTGTACGCTCAGGCGCTTTGAAGCCGTACTCCAGAGAAGCTTCGAAAGTCCCCAGAAGGCAAGCACCCAGAATATCTGCAGTCCGAGATAAAAGCACATCTCACTTCCGCTGTACATGCCCATATATATCATTACAGGCGTATAGTTGAGCGAAGAAAACGGCATAAGCAAAAGCACCTTTTCAAATGTATCGGGCAGGAACGCAAGCGGAATTATCGTTCCGGAAAGGAATCCGACAATACAGTTTTTCATCATGTTTGCGCCCCAGAGGTATTTTATGATGAATGCAATAAAACCGAAGCATATATTAAAGAAAAAGTTCACGAGATATGCAAGCACACAGCTGAAAAGATACAGAAGAAACTGAACGATATCAAACTGTATCTCGCCCATAACGTGCGTCCGGACTATTTCAATTCCTGCAACAAGAGGCACGATCAGGACAACGTTTGTTGCAAGCTTGTTGCCGATTTCCTGAAAAAGGAAAGTTGCATTGTAGCTGACAGGCTTTAGCATTCTCATTGCGATGGAACCGTCACGGATCTCCTCGCCTATGTCGTATGTACCGCCGCTGTAAATCAGCATGGAAGTCAGGAACATAAGGAATATATAGACTATCATCTGCGGCATCGTGAAACCGTGAAGAAGTTCTCCTCCGCTCGAAAGAAAAACAGCCTTCCATATAAAATATGATACAAAACAGGCAAGCACGTCTCCGAGCAGTCCGAAAACAAGATCTGTTCTGTAGGTAGCTGCCTCCTGAACTCCGGCACTTATAAAAGGTGTGTAAATTTTGAGACGTTTACTCATTTACGTCCACCTCCTGTTTATACAAACGGCGGATAATCTCTTCGATATCCGCATCCTTAACGCTGATATCCTTCACGGTAATTTTCGAAAGCGTATAGGACAGCATATCGGCTACGGGAGCAATACTGCTGTTGAATCGAGCCTTTACGAAAACACCGTCGTTCTCAACGTGCAGATCGTCGTCCCTGAATTTGAAATGTGCCTTATAATCAAGCTTTTTCAGATCCTCTGTCTTTTCAAGCACAAAGACAAGCTCACGCATCTGACCGTACTTTGATTTAAGCTCGGAAATTTTTCCGTCAAAGACATTTTTGCCCTTGTCGATCATAACGATACGTTTAGAAAGCAGCTCGATATCTGCGAGGTCGTGAGTAGTCAGAATGACCGTAGTCTGATCCTCGGCGTTTATTTTCCCGATAGCCTTTCTGATATTGTCCTTAACCACAACGTCAAGGCCGATCGTCGGTTCATCAAGGAAAAGCACCTTAGGGTTGTGGAGCATGGAAGCGGCGATATCGGCACGCATCCGCTGACCAAGGGATAGAGTTCTGACAGGACTTGAAATAAATCCGTCGAGTTCCAAAACCTCATTCAGGAAAGCCATTCTCTTTTTATACTCGCTTTCCTCAATCTCATAGATTTCCTTCAGCACGGCGTACGTTTCTCTCAGCGGCAGATCCCACCAAAGCTGGGTTCGCTGACCGAAAACAACACCGATTTCCTTGACGTACTGCTTTCTGTTTTTCGTAGGATTCCGGTCGTTGATAATGCACTCGCCCGAGGTCGGAGTGAGAATACCGGTAAGCATTTTGATAACCGTTGATTTACCTGCACCGTTAGGGCCGATAAATCCCAGTATCTCCCCCTTCGGAACATCAAAAGATATGCCGTCAACAGCCGTCACAATTTCGTAGTCGGGTTTAAAAAGAGCTTTGAAGCTTCCTTTAAGCCCGGGTTCCTTGTTTACTTTTTTAAATTCTTTTCTTAAATTTTCTACATGAATCACAGTCGTTACCTCCTAATCTAAGATCATGTATTATCGGATAAGTACGGCAGCCCTATATAAAATAAGGTTAACCGCCAAATCAAAAAATCGGTGCGAAAAGTCCGTTATGGAGTAACAACACAGCGAAAAGCACCTTATGTATTGCAAAACACTAACGATATAATATTCTTTAAGGACACACGGCTGTCCTGATATTGAATATGCGGCTGAAACCGTGGTAACTTCGGTAAAGCCGCAAAGCTTTCAAAATTGGTTTTACACGGCGAACCAATTCAAAAGTGCAATACACAAGTTTATTATAATATAGGCAAAGAGCTTTAGCAAGGAAAAATTTAGAATTTTTTCTTTTTATACGTTTACAACTATATATTTTAGATGCACCTTTTTTACAAAGCAGGATTCTTAAATCATCTAATTAATTCCCAAACTATCCTTTCTTTTTTATAATTATACAATATCTTTTTCTCAAAATCATCACTTATAACTAATTTTGTTAGTATTAGTATCTGTCATTTTTAGTTATAACTAAGAAAATAAATACAAAGGGTGATTATAATGGCAATAGATTACAAGCTTATCGGTAAAAGAATAAAGGAGCACAGAAAAGCAAAAGGCATGACGCAGGAAGTACTCGCAGAAAAATCAGACGTAACGGTCGGATATATAAGTCAGATTGAGAGAGGAATATGCAAGGTTAATTTGGACACGATGTCCGTGATTGCGAACATACTTGACTGCGAGGTAACAGATTTTATTTCGGGCAGTTCCACCCTGCAATCGTCTTATTTGCAGGACGAGATATATTCAAAGCTTACGCTTTGCAGTGAAAAGCAGAAAAAAATGGTTCTTGAATTTATTGATATACTGATTAAATTTGATGACTAAAAACAAAAGCTTATGGAAAACATTAAATCCATAAGCTTTTTGTTAATTATTATTTTTGAATGAGGAAACCTATGATTTATTTTTAACAGGTTTACCGTGCCCAAAATAAATTATTCTGTTTC
>CAMHNT010000228.1 GCA_946186535.1 uncultured Clostridia bacterium | reverse complement strand
CCACACCACATTCACTAAATTTCTTTTCCTCATTAAAGAAAAACTGTTCAAAGGTGTTGTGATCAAATTCTCTCATAATTGCCCTGGTATCTTCAAGCTGAGATTTCAAGTATAGGATGGCATCATTCAACTCATTCTGAATTACGTCCTTCTCTACCTTATTAACTATATTACCGCAACGCAACCAGAATTCGGCGTCATTCCGTATTTGCTTTTGAAAGCACGGTTGAAGTAGGAAATATTGTTGAAGCCGCATTCCATGGCAATATTCAGAATGGCAGTGTTTTCGTTCAGAAGCCTGTTACCTGCGATTGCGAGGCGGTGCTCGTTTATGTATCTGTTCGGACTTATGCCTGTGTACTGCTTGAAAATATGTGCCATATAATATGTACTCAGATTTACGACTGCTGCCAATTCTTCAAGAGTAATTTTTTCACTGTAATGCTCGGAAATGTAGTTGATAATTACCTTGACCTGCTCCAAGGACTTTTCGGAAGAACTGTTGTTTTTTAAAGTTGTATAAAGATTGTTTGAATAGAAATACTGAATGAATTCAAGAAAAGCGATTTTAACCCTCAGCTCGTAGCCGGGAGTTTTTTCCGAGTGACTTGAAACGGCTTTGTCGAGAAAACCTCTCAGAGCAGGATTGTGACTGTTTTCGGATGTGATGTGAATCGGCAGGAAAATTTCGTTGTTGAAAAGAGGGGCGATGTACCTGACCGAACAGATGTCAAGCGGATTGCTGTCAACCATTTTTCTTGAAAAGAGAATGGCTTTTCCTGCGAATGAACAGTCGTTGTACTGCTCGAAGGCGTGAAGGGAGTTCGGAGGGATAATGAGGATATCTCCGCCGTTTATTATGTATTCGTCACGGTCGACGATATAGCGTGCAGTGCCCTCGAGGGCGTAGACAATTTCAAGCTCATCGTGCCAGTGCATAGGAAAATTCTGTAAAAACATAGGCATATATGTCCCGTAAATATCGTACGGCAGCGACGGTGTCCCGTGTTTGTTTATTTCCTTGTTGCTCTTTTTGTCATAGTTCAGAATCATAGCGTTATTCTCCGGACAGCAAGATTGTGTTATTTTTCAGCCGATTAGTGGTAGACCCCTTCGACATTTTCTATTATAATATTACTGTAATCAATTTACAATAGATTTTGAAATTTTTTAACATTACTATAAAAATAGACGGAGGTCGGGAAAATGAATTTAGCTGCAGTTTATCACATCTCGGCGGATAACTACTGCTATCCGCTTAACGAAAATGAGCTTGTAGTAAAAATACAGACGGATTATGATGTTGAAAGAGTTGAGCTTGTGTGGGGCGATCCGTTTGAGGGCGGATTGTTCGGCGGCGAAAGCTCCTGGGACGGCTGTCATGCTGACATGACGGATGTTGTTGATTTGCGCAGTCACAGGGTATGGCAGCATATAGTTTCTCCGAAGTTCAAGAGGTGCCGCTACTATTTTATTCTGCACGGCAAAAATGAAACCTTTTATATGTTTGAGGACGGTTTCAAAACGTTTGACGAGTTCAGAAGCTACGTCGGCAGACGGCAGGATTTTTTCTTTCCGTGGATAAATAGCTCCGACATCGTTAAGCCTGCTGATTGGGTGAACGATACCGTATGGTATCAGATTTTTCCCGACAGATTCTGTAACAGCGGTTCGGAAAGGGGAATCAAGTATCACAAATGGTCGGGACCGGACAAAAAGGTGAGTAACGCATATCTTTACGGCGGCGACCTTAAGGGTGTTGAAAGTAAGCTTGACTACCTGAAAGACCTCGGGATAACCGGTATATATTTTACGCCGATAAACGAAAGTCCTTCAAACCACAAGTACAACACGACCGACTACACGAAAATTGACAGGTCCTTCGGCAGCGACGCTGACATCAAAAATCTCGTTGAAGAGGCTCACAAGCGCGGAATAAGAGTTATGCTTGACGGCGTTTTCAACCACAGCGGAGCGGAGTTTGCGCCGTGGCAGGATGTTCTGAAAAACGGTGCGGCATCAAGATATATCGATTGGTTCATGGTCAACAAGTTCCCGTTCTCAAAGACCGGCTGCAAGAGCCGCAAGGGTGAATATTATTCCTTTGCGTTCGTTGACGACATGCCGAAGCTCAACACAAACAATCCGGAGGTCGTCGAGTATTTCAAAAATGTCTGCACTCGCTGGGTAAAGGAATATGACATAGACGCAATCCGGCTTGATGTTTCCGATGAGGTTTCTCACAGTTTTAACAAGCAGCTCCGAAGAGCTCTTTTCGATTTGAAACCGGACTTTTTTATCTGCGGTGAAACATGGCACAATTCAATAGCGTGGCTTCGGGGAGACGAGTTTGATTCGATTATGAATTATTCTCTGCAAGAGATTATTGACAGTTTCTGGCATAACGACGGCATGACCGCAAAGGACGTTGAATATCAGGTCAATTTCTGCTATAATCAGTATCAGATTCAGACAAACAATGCTATGCTTAATCTTCTTGATTCTCATGATACGATGAGATTGATGACACGCTGTGACAATAACGAGGATATTTTCTATCAGGAGCTTTGTACATTGTTTACGCTGAACGGTTCGGTATGTATTTATTACGGTACAGAAATCGGTCTTGAAGGCGGCTATGACCCGGACTGCCGAAGATGTATGCCGTGGGCTGAGATAGAAAAAGGAATGTATGACGATAGAATCGGAACTATGAAGCAGATCGTTTCAATGCGGAAAAATAACGAGGAATTGAAATGCGGAAACATACGCTTTATAGACAGCGGAAACGATAGGGTTCTGATGTATGAAAAGTACAGTGACAGAAAAACGATAAGAGTTATCCTCAACAATTCGTCTGATGTATTCAGCGTGGACGGTGAGTTAAAAAATATTCTTTTCGAAAGGAAATACAGCAGCGGTGAGCTGGGTGTTAACGGAGTCGTGGTTGCTGAAATATGACGGTGTTTTATGATGATAAAAGGTGTTATTTTTGACGCGGACGGAACGCTTCTGAAATCAATGGAATTCTGGGACAGTATGGTTGTTCATCTGATTGAATCAACGGGTGCTGCACCGAGCGATAACCTAACGGAGATCCTGACTCCGATGAGTATGCTCGAGGGGGCGGAGTATATCAAAGAGGAGTACAGGCTTCCTTTTTCCGTTGAGGAGATTATTGAAGAAGAGAACAGAATCGTAGAAGATTTTTATCTGAACAGGGTAGAAATGCGTGGTGGAACGATTGAGCTTCTGGAGCTTCTGAAATCAAAAAATATCCCGATGGCTGTTGCAAGTGCGACCGACCGGGAACTGATCGAGGGGGCGCTCAGACACCTTGACATACATAAATACTTTGTTGATGTGCTTTCCTGTACGGATATAGGGGAGGGGAAAATTTCTCCGAAAATATATCTTGCGGCGTGTGAGCTTATGGGGACAAAACCGAGTGAAACGGTTGCCGCAGAGGATTCTTTAACCGCTCTCAGGACAGCGAAAAATGCAGGGTTCAGGACGATGGCGCTTTATGATGTTACTCAGAAAAGGTATTGGGAGGAATTGAAGAAATTGGGAGAGCTTTCGGTGGAAGAAAATTTTGATGTAAGAGCCTTTGAAAAAATTTTTTTGAGCAAATCGATTAAATGATATTCAAAATGTACAAAAGGTTTTATAAAAATGCCGCAGTGCGGCATTTTTAGGAATAACATTTTGTTAAGGGCTTTGCCCTTAAAAGCCCACCAGAGGCTCTGCCTCTGGACTCCGCAAGCTTTTTGAAAA
>CAMHNT010000227.1 GCA_946186535.1 uncultured Clostridia bacterium | reverse complement strand
ACTCGTGTTACCGCCGTGAAAGGGCGGTGTCTTGACCGCTTGACCACCGGGCCGAATATGGTAGCGATAGGTGGACTCGAACCGCCGACCTTTCGGGTATGAACCGAACGCTCTAGCCAACTAAGCTATATCGCCATCTGTTTTGTGTCACTCAGTGAACAAGTAATATTATATATCAAAACTTTGGTTTTGTCAATACTTTTTTAAAATTTTTTTATAATTTAACTTATTGTGCGATTAAAAAATACATATAAGTATAAAACTTGTTTTCCTAAAGAGACTATGCTTCGCCGTCGTCCACCAACTTTTGAAAAAGTTGGATCAAAACTTTAATAATATTACTTTTAATAGGACAACAAGTTAATATAAGAAAAATTTTAAAATTTTTGAAAAAAATTTGCAATACTACTTTATATTTATTTCAAAATATAGTATAATTATGACAAGTGGGGGTAACCCCCCTATAAAAAAATCAGGAGTGTGATTACAATGGCATTAGTAAACGCTAAAGAAATGCTCACAAAAGCAAAGCAGGGCCACTATGCAGTAGGTCAGTTCAATATCAACAACTTGGAGTGGACAAAGGCTATCCTTCTGACAGCTCAGGAGTTAAACTCACCTGTTATCCTCGGTGTTTCCGAAGGCGCAGGAAAGTATATGTGCGGCTACAAGACAGTAGTAGGCATGGTTAACGGTATGCTCGAGGAACTCAACATCACTGTTCCGGTTGCTCTTCACCTTGATCACGGCAGCTACGAGGGTGCTAAGGCTTGTATTGAGGCAGGCTTCAGCTCCGTAATGTTCGACGGTTCTCACTATCCGATCGAGGAGAACATCGAAAAGACAAAGGAACTCGTTGCTATCTGTAAAGAGCGCGGTCTTTCCATTGAGGCTGAGGTTGGTTCAATCGGCGGCGAGGAAGACGGCGTTATCGGCGCAGGCGAGTGTGCAGATCCTCAGGAGTGCAAGCAGATCGCTGACCTCGGCGTAACAATGCTCGCAGCAGGTATCGGCAACATCCACGGAAAGTACCCTGAGAACTGGGCAGGTCTCAGCTTCGAAACTCTCGACGCTATTCAGCAGCTCACAGGTGAGATGCCTCTCGTTCTCCACGGCGGCACAGGTATCCCGGCTGACATGATCAAGAAGGCTATCACTCTCGGTGTTTCAAAGATCAACGTTAACACAGAGTGCCAGCTCGCTTTCCAGGCTGCTACAAGAGAGTACATTGAAGCAGGCAAGGATCTTCAGGGCAAGGGCTTCGACCCGAGAAAGCTTCTCGCACCGGGCTTTGAGGCTATCAAGGCTACAGTAAAAGAGAAGATGGAGCTCTTCGGTTCTGTAGGCAAGGCATAATTTAGCTTTTCAAAAAAATCTAAAACCGTCCGATATTTCTGTATCGGACGGTTATTTTTTACTGATTTGCGTTTGACGATGTTTTGCTGTTTGTATTTGCTTTCGAAGATGTATCGGAAGATGATTGCGAATCGGTGTCCTTTAGCCTTCCGGTTGATTTGAAGTATGCGTCAAACATAGCCTTTGCGGTTCCCATTGAGTAAGCACCCTTTCCGCCATGCTCAATAACGACGGCTACGGCAACCTCCGGTTTATCATAAGGTGCAAATGCGATAAACGTAACATTATCCGAGCCAATGTTTTCGGCTGTTCCTGTTTTCGCCGCAACGGGTATCTGGTAATTTGCAAAAATAGTCTTTGCCGTTCCTGAAGTTACAACCTGGCGCATTCCCTCTTTTACGGTTTTCATATTCTCCGTAGATATCCCAACCGTTTCAATAACCTCGGGATCCTTGCTGTTGTCGAGGATAACCTCTTTTCCCGAATAATCCGTAACCTTATCGACAAAATGCGTTCTGAGCCTTACTCCGTCGTTAGCGACGGTCGCGGCATATGTCGCAAGCTGTATCGGGGTGAATGCGTTATCGGACTGACCGATAGCCGCCTGACAGGTGTTTCCTTCGTACCAGACGGTCGAATCACGTCCTGCAAGAATACCGGTATTTTCGTAGACCTCAATTCCCGTATGAACGCCCAGACCGAATTTTTCAGCATAGAAATCCATTGCGTTTATTCCGAGCTGTCTGCCGACGTCTGCGAAGAAGTAGTTGCACGAATCCGCAAGTGCGCCTCGAACCGTTTCATTGGAATGATAGCCCATGCATCTTATAACATCATTCTTATAATAATCATAATTCTGACTGCAAAAAATAGTCGTGTCCTTTGTGATAACGCCCTCCTCGAGAGCCGCCGCAGCAACGCAAGGCTTAAAGGTTGAACCGATAATAAAGCTTCCCGTCAGCGCGCGGTCAAAAAGCGGAAGCGTATCGTCTCCCATAAGCTGTTCATAATACTTATCGTCCGTGTTATATTTCTGAAGATCATATCCGGGATAGCTTGAGCATGCAATAACGGAGAAATCATTGAGATCGATCATGACCGCCGCACCGGCAACGCAGTCGGAATACATATTCCCTGCTTCCTTTACGTTCTTTTCAAGCGCTTTGTTTGTTGCTTCCTGGATTTCGGAATCTATGGTGAGATAAACGGAATTTCCGGGAACCGCTTTCACCGTTTCCGTTTCCTCAACGATCGTACCGTCGGAGGTTTTCGTTATTCTTTTCTCTCCGTTCGTACCTCTGAGGTAATCCTCCATCGCACCCTCGATTCCGCTCTTTCCTATTCTGTCTTCGAGGCTGTAACCCTTATCCTTGAGCTGAGTATACTCCTCCTGAGAGATAGCACCGACAGATCCGAGCAGATGCGGCGCAAGGTCACCGTCATTGTAATATCTCAAAAACGTACTTGAACACTCAACTCCGGGAAATCCCTGGGAATTCTCGAGAACAATAGCCACCATATCACGGCTGATATCGGCAGCAAATCTGTACGGAGTGGAGTTACTGTAGCCGCTGAATTCCATATTGTATCTGACGCTGACGATATCCCTGATTTCTTCTTTTGAATATCCTTCATCAATCTCAAATCTCTCGATAAATTCCGCCATGCAGTCCTCGGCACTTGCGTACTTGTTCATATTGAGCATGCTTTTGCTCTTTATGAAATCAACGGTGTCCTCGCTGCCGGTCTCAAATTGATATGTACCATCGGAATCAATATATATCGGAAGCTTGTCTATCCATTCCTCATGTCTGAGATTCATGAGATTTATGAGCTTGTGAATGACAGCGTTTTCCGTTTCTTCTTTCATATAGAGCTTGTTGAATGTAATCATATAACCTGCGTCATTTACAACAAGCTCCTTGCCGTTTCTGTCGAGAATTTCTCCGCGGCTCGCTTGAGTTGTCATCGTATAAGAGGTCGATGACAAAACATCGTCCTGATATTCGCTGCTTTCGATAATCTGCCATGAAAAAAGTCTGACAACAAACGCAGCAAAAATCGCAACCGTAAAGAAAGCGCAAAACGCAGCTCGTATTCCCCCGTTACTCGGTCTGATATCCCCCTTTTTCATTCACTTCCACCTCTTTTTTACTACGATTCCAAACTTTGGTTCCTGACATTAATCATCGCCCGAGGATGGGGACTTTTACCGGTCAGGGTTTCTCTCTATTCTGCTTATTGGACTTTTCATACTTTTTTTATTACGACTCCGGAAGTATTTCTTTATTATTGTTTACTATAAATTAGCAAATTCTAAAGCCGAACAAAAAATTTGAAAGATGACTGTTAAAGTTTTTGCCAAGCTTTTTTCAAAAGGCGCCCCGAAGGAAGTGCCGGCAGATAGTCAAGTCAAGTGCAACACTTTTTAGAAAGGAACTCTAAGGGAGA
>CAMHNT010000226.1 GCA_946186535.1 uncultured Clostridia bacterium | reverse complement strand
AAAAACTTTGTAACAAAATCCTTACTATTTCGTTTATTATACAGAAAGTATTCCATGTAAAATTATACCAAAAATAAAACCGAAAACTGTCGATATTTTTCGGCGTGCGAGATTGACGGAAGCAGGTATGTGTGATATACTATAAATGTATTAATCGTTATAGTACAATTGAATCAATTTTGACTGGAGATCATTAATGAAAAAAATAAAACTTTCCGCTGTGTTTAATGCTTTTGTAATTGCGGTCTGTATTTTTTTGATCGTCTATTTTATATTTTCGAAGGACGGTCTGCGTGACCTCATAAAGGGTTCACAGGGGATTGAAATGAAATGGATCGCTGCGGCGCTTTTCTGTCATATCGGAAATATTTTTGTGGACTGCGTTCTTACGTGGCAGTTTGCAAGGCGGAAATATCCGGACTTCACTTTTACGAACGGAGTTAAAACTGCCGTTACCGGTCACTTTTTCAGTGCAATAACTCCCTCGAGCAGCGGCGGTCAGCCTATGCAGGTTTATTGTATGAGCAAAATGGGGGTTGACGTCGGTTTTTCTTCATCTATGCTTCTGCAAAAATTTGTTGTATTTCAGGTGGTCGCAACGCTTTATGCGGCGGTGCTGTTTGCGTTCAGAAGTAAATTTGTTCTGGCACAGATCAACGGAATGTTTACGGTGTGGTTTGTGCTGATAGGATTCATATGGCAGGTTCTTGTCGTTGCAGCAGTCGTTCTCGCAGGAATAAAACCGACGGCTCTGAAAAGGCTTTTAAGACTTTTTTCTCCGGCGATAAGAAAATTCAGGGGCGAGAAAAAAACTGCGGAATTGCTCAGAAAAATAGATTCGAAGATCAATGTTTTCCGCAAAAGCAACAGAAGCTTTATGAAAAATCCCGGACTGATTGCTCTTTATCTTGCGGAGGCTGCCGTTCAGATTACGCTTATTTACTCCGTTCCGTACTTCGTTTACAGAAGTCTGATCCCCGACGGTGACGGCTCGTGGGTCACGATGCTCTGTTCGGTGGCGTTCGTTACGGTTGTGTCGTCTATGATTCCGATTCCGGGCGCTTCGGGTGTTTCGGAGCTTGCGTTCTCTGTTTTCTTCGGTGTGTTCTTTACGCCTGCGACGCTGAAGTCGGCAATACTTATCTGGAGAACCATAACATATTATTTTACTGTTGTTGTAGAAGGACCGTTGTCTATGACCGGTGGGGAAAGCAGGAAAGAAATAAAGTCAGTTTTGAAATCAGGAAATTCCGAAAGGTGATTTTGAATGTCACAGAAAGTTGATATCAGCGTTATTGTTCCGATTTACAATTCCGAAAAATATCTTGAAAAATGTCTGAATTCCATAAAGGCGCAGACGTTTCAAAATTTTAATGTTATTATGATCGATGACGAAAGCGGCGACGGAAGCGGAGAGATTGCGAAAAGCTTCTGTGATTCGGACAGTCGTTTTATATATAAAAGGCTTCGGCGAGGAGGAGTTTCGAGAGCAAGAAACGAGGGACTGAAGCTTGCGGACGGGGAGTACATAGCATTCGTTGACAGCGATGATACGGTTGAACCGGAATATCTCAGAGAGCTTTTTGACGCCGCTGTTAAAAACAACTGCAAAATATCCTCGTGCAATTATTCGCTCGTGACGTGCGGCAAAAGAGAGATGTTTTTTCCGAGAAAATTAAGAAGGCTTAAATCGGGAGTTTACGACAATAATTTTTATATGCGTCATCTTCTTGAGGACTGGGACGTTCGTTCCTATCTATGGAATAAGCTGTGGCACAGAAGCTTGTTTTTCGATAACGATATCACGTTTCCGATAATGTTCTTTGAGGATGTTGCGACCGTTGCGAGGCTTGCGTATTATGCCGACAGGGTCGCCGTTACGGACAAGCCGCTTTACAATTATTATATGCGGAAAAACAGCATAATGACTTCGGCAAGGGTTGAGAAAATAAATGATTATGTCATGGCATACGGAATGCTTAAGTGCTTTTTTCATGAAAAGGGAGAGCTTGATAAATACAGGCTGAATTTTTTCAGACTTGCGTGGATTATTTTTTTCGCAAATTATTACAATATATTTCAGCTTCACCTGAGCTGCCGAAGCTTCTGCGGATGGTTCAGAAATCAGAATATATCGGACAGAAATCTTTTTTATTTTATGAATGACAAGAATATAAGCGGTAAACCGAAGATGTCACGGTATGTTATCAACCCGTGGGATTATCGGAAATAATAGGCATATCGTCCTGTGCAGAACAGGGGTGATATGCTTTTTGTTTGTTGTATTTCTTTTTGAATCGTGTAGGGAAAAATGTTATAAATATGATTTTTAGAAAACTTTATTATTTTCTAATCTTATTTTAATCTTTCCTGAATTTTTCTTTAATTTTAACGTTGTATTATATAATCACAGCAAGAGAGAAAAAGCTGTAGGAAAAATTGATACGGTATCCGGATCTCAAAGATTTTCGGATACAATAAAATAAGGACCATGCGGAAGCATGAATATGGAGGTATAATTATGAAAAGCTATGAAATGGTAGAAACACTGAGCGACAAGGCAAAGGTTACATTGGCAGAGGCTAAGGAAGCTCTGGAAAAATCAAACTGGGATATGCTTGACGCTGCGATTTATCTTGAAGAGCATAAGGGCGAGAGAGCTCAGAAGGCTCAGGGCGGCGCAGGCGTTCCGCATCTGACGAGCCTTCAGAAGGAACAGAACGGCGAATATGTGAATCCGAATTTCGGAAACGCACCTCAGGGCGGTCAGCAGGGCGCTTCTTTCAGCGAGATGTTCGGAAGAGCCTGCGGAAATGCGGAGAATGCAGTCAACAGAGGCATGAAGAGCAATTTCATCGTGAGCAAGGACGGACGAATTCTTTTCCAGCTTCCGCTTCTCGTTTTTCTGATTCTCACACTTGCGTTTTTCCCGACAGCCGTAACATTTTTCATCATAGGTCTTTTCTTTGATTTCAAATATTCCTTTGGTGACAATGCAGCATACAATGAGCAGTTTAACGGATTCGTGGACAAGGCAAAGAGTACGACGGCAAAGATGAAGGAGGACTTCATCGCAGGAAGAGAGAGCACAAAGCAGTAAAAAAACAAGGGATTTATGGAAGGTGATTTTTTATGACAAACGCAGAAATGATTGAAAAAATTGTAAGCAAATCGGGCGTTACTCCTCAGCAGGCAGAGGACGCACTCATCAGAAACAACTGGGATCTTCTTGACGCAATGATCTATGTTGAAAGAACGTACGGTCAGCAGAACGCTGCCAATGCTTCGCATTACTCCACATATAATGCAGGAAATTCAAATGTCGGAAACAATCAGGGCTTTGACGGATTCGACGAGCAGAAGCCGGGATTTGACGGAAAGAGCGTCGGTGAGGTTTTGAAGAATATTTTTCAGAAGAGCGTAAGAAACGGTATCGCTATTGTTCATAATGAAAGAGAGATTGCAACTCTTCCGCTTCTGGTGTGGATTATCTTCATTCTGTCAAGCTGCAGCTCCGTGCTTCTGCTGATGCTTGTTTGCATGTTCTTCAATGTCAATTACCGATTCAAGGGAAATGACCTCGGCGGAAGCAAGATTAACGGTGTGTTTGATTTTGTTTATGATTTTGTTCAGAATCTGAAAAAGAACATATTAGGGTAAGATGTTAAAAAGCTGTCCGATAGGGAATACTCTTCGGATAGCTTTTCTTTTCTGATAGAATGAAAAAAGTTTTGATTGAAGCTTTATACTGTTTATCCTTTAAGATGTGGATTTAAAAATGAAAAAAAATAGAAATGATTTACAAATCAA
>CAMHNT010000225.1 GCA_946186535.1 uncultured Clostridia bacterium | reverse complement strand
TTTTGAAGCTGTTTATAATAATCGGAAGCAGTCATATCGAATAATAAAATACTTCCGTTCTCACACTCCAAATCATAGGTCAGAATATCCTCTCCCCTGATATCTATCACGAGAGAATAACTCTCAAGACTGAGAAGTTTTTCAGCAATTATACTGCAGCCGTTCCATTCAAACGATCCCCCCTCCGTGTCTGAATTCTCGTCCTTATTTATCATATAACTCCAAAGCTCATCATAGTTCTCAAAATTGTCCTCAGTAACTAATGTCTTATCTTCATCATCGAAATAGAAAATCCAGTTATAATCAAAATAAACTCCGCCATAATCCTCAGTACCATAGTTGTAGTAATTGTAAACGCTTACCTCGGAATTCCTGTCAGGATTTTCAAAGACCGCACTGTTTGTTTCGGAGATTCCTTTTTCAGTATATGCAGAAAGAAACAGCCTCTTTTCTTTATTTTCAGAAACTATATGACTGCTGTCCGGAAGCAAGCTCTGCTCATTGCCAGAGGACGTCACAGGAGTATTGTTCCTACTTGAACGCACCACGGAAAATACACCGACCGCAGATATCATAACAGCACATACACAAACTGCCGCACTAAAAATAAGACTTTTCTTAATTTCTGCCACACTTCTTTTTCCCTTGTCAAAATCAACCTCAAACGATTTTTCGGTTTTTCTGCCAAAATAGGACTCCAGCATACCTTCAAGCTTTTCATCATCAAAAATCCTGTCCACGTTTTAACCTCCTTTTCAAATTCTCTCTTGCGGAAAAAAGCCTTGATTTTACTGTTCCCTCGGGGATTTTCAGAAGTTCGGAAATTTCCTTTGTAGAATATCCGTTGAAGTAGCGAAGAACAACCACTATTTTCAGTTTTTTCGGCAGGCTGCAAACGGCACTGTGCAAATCAATATAACTGTCAGAATCCTCATCATCTTCACACGGTATTGAATTGAGAAAGGCTTGTTTTTCTTCGTCAGTTCCAAACTCAACTTTCTGTTTGTTATAGAACAGTTTTTTGTGATTTTTAAAGGTGTTTATGCATATTGAAAACAGCCACTTGTCAAAGGGCAGATTTTTATCATACTTATCAAAGTTTTTCACAGCCTTGTACCAAGTTTCCTGAAAAAGATCCTCGGCGTCATGATTATTTCCGCAAAGCGAAATACAGAAACGCGTTAAGTCCATACTGTATCTGTCAACGAAAAACTCCATATCCTTGCCCAAAACTTCACCCCTTTTCCGAAGATTTCATTATATCATTTTCGATAAAAATCACATACCAAAGCTTTTTTCTTTTCAACGAATGATGTTCTATCCCATTGAAAGCTTTCACTATATATACAGCTGAAAACGCAAAAAAGTTCGATATTTAAAAATTTTTCAAAAAATTTTTTTAAACATGTAAAAATACCATTGTATAATAGTATCAATAAAATATAAACTGCGGTATAATTTCTATAAATGCAACTGATAATAATATAAAAAAACAAGAGGTCAATATATATGGAAAATATTCTATTCATAAATTCATGCATCAGAAATGACGACGTCTCGAGAACCTACCTTCTCTGTAAGGCATTTATAGAAAAATACAAATCAACTCACTCCGACGTTACGGTCACGGAAATAAAGCTTTCTGCTCTTGATCTGAGAAGCTATCTTGAAAATGATATCGAAGAGCGTGACAAAGCTCTTTTCATCGGCGACAGCGAAAACGGTATCTTTTCTCTTTCAAAACAGTTTGCTTCCGCAGACAAGATTCTTATCGGTGCGCCGCTCTGGGATTTTTCTTTTCCCTCCGTTTTAAAGGTTTATATAGAGCATATCTGTGTTAACGGTATCACATTTCATTACACAGAACAGGGTCCGGAAGGTCTTTCGGCATTCTCCAAGCTGTTTTATATCACAACCGCCGGAGGTTATATCGGTTCACACAACTGTGGAGTTGATTATATAAAAACCATATCGGAATTTCTCGGCTGCGGAAATTTTGAAAGTCTCAGCATTGAGGGACTCGACATTATCGGAAACGACGCCGAAGCCATCATGCAGGACGGAATACGAAAAGCAGAGGAGCTTGCGGAGAGATTCTGAGTTTTAAAAAATAAAATATTCAAGAGAAATATGAAACAGTTTTGCTATGAGCTACAACTTAAGGTGCGTGAAATATTCCGGAACTATATATAACTATCGATTCCTCGGGCGATGTTTCATGTCAAGAATAAAGTTCGGAATCGGGGTAAAAAAGAGGTAAAAAAATGAGCGGAGATTTGCATTCTCATTCAAAAATATCAGACGGTTCGACTGCAGTGGACGAGCTTGTGCTGCTGGCTAAAAACAAAGGAATAGATACTATTGCGGTAACCGATCACGATACGTTTTTAGGTTCGGAGAGAGCTGCTGTATTTGGCGAAAAGTTCGGAGTAAGAATAATCAAAGGAACGGAGATTTCATGCTTCGATTACAAACGCAAAAGAAAGGTTCATCTTCTCTGCTATATGCCGAGCCGCCCGGAGCGTGTTTCCGCAATTCTCAGAGCCACCAACCGCAGCCGGAAAAAGGCGATGAACATTTCGATTCAAAAGGTCCTTAGAGCATACCCTATTCCCTATGACATGATTCTAAGACGCTCCGCCGGAAGCACCTGCATATACAAGCAGCATGTTATGCAGGCACTTATGGACGCAGGATATACCAACGAAATGTTCGGTGATGTATTCAGAAAGCTTTTCGATTCACGCTTCGGAATTGCGAAAACATCTTTTGAATATCCCGATGTTTTCGATGCATTGAGACTTGTCAGGGAATCCGGAGGTGTTGCTGTTCTCGCTCACCCCGCGGTTTATGACAGCTATGACGTTATGCTTGAACTGATTGAAAACGGGCTTGACGGAATAGAGGTTTCATATCCGAGAGCAAAAGACACCGACGAAAAGATTCTCGGTGAGCTTTGCGATAATCACAATCTGATCAGAACAGGCGGAACCGACTTCCACGGAATGAACACTACGAAAGTGAACACAATAGGAACATGCACTACTTCTGACGAGGAAATAGAAAGAATAATTGCACTCTCCAAAAGCAGAGAGTAATTAACCTCTGACGTCCAAAAATATCATTGTAAAATCACATATAATTATTTTAACACAGAATTTTAACACAGAGAGCAGTAAATTCAAATGGAAAATACATCATCAGAACCAGAAAACAAAAACGATAAATTAAATGTATTTAACATAGATTCACCAATAGGCGGTATCCAAATCACGGACAACGGCTTGGGTATAACATCATTGAAATTTCTCAAATCAGAAGTATTTAACAACGGCGGTGAAATTCCCTCTCCGATTGCTGAAAAAGCAATAAAACAGCTCGATGAATATTTCAACGGAAAGCGAAAAGCGTTTGACTTGCCTCTTTCTATCGAAGGAACCAACTTTCAGAAAACGGTCTGGGAGGAGCTTTTAAAAATTCCCTACGGTGAAACTCTGAGCTATAAGGATATTGCCGTAAGAATCGGCAACCCCAAGGCAGCCCGTGCAATCTGAGGCGCAAACAACAAGAACCGTATTCCGATAATAATCCCCTGTCACAGAGTCATCGGAAAAAACGGCGCTCTCGTAGGATACAGCAACGGTCCGGAAATAAAAGAATTCCTTTTAAATCTGGAAATTAAGTACATAAAATAAAATTTTTTGAAAAAAATATGTTGACAAAAAGAAAAATTTGATATATAATATAGAAGCTGTCTGATAAAAAGACAGTAAATCGAGGTGTAACTCAGTTTGGTAGAGTGCTTGGTTTGGGACCAAGATGCCGC
>CAMHNT010000224.1 GCA_946186535.1 uncultured Clostridia bacterium | reverse complement strand
TTGCGGAAATCAGACCGAAAAGACTTAAAGATTTTAATTAGAAAGCAGTATTAATGTCAAGCGAGTTCCGAGTTTCCTTAACCTGAAAGAAAGGAAATTTTATGTCAAAACAATCATTGGTAACGGATATTCTTCTGATTCTGTCAAGTGTTTTCTTTGCGGTAGGAACCGGTTTCCTGTTCACCGCCTGCGGTCCCAAGGAGGACGGAAGCTTTATGGCTTGCCACTGGGCATGGCTGGCAGTGCTGTCAATTGCAGTTGTGCTTGCTGTTCAGTCCGTGCTTCGTCTTTTCTTCCGCAGCTCCGAAGCTAAAAAAGGCTTAAGCGCTGCTATGCTTCCGACTGCTGTGCTTGCGGCTGTGATTCCGGGCAATATCATTAATCTCTGCATGATGAACACCATGCATTGTCACACAACAATGAAGCCTTTTGCTCTTGTTATGGGTATCGTAATTGCAGTTCTTTCCGCAGTTGATATTATAATAAACAGTGTCGGAAACAAGAAGACAAACGGCTGATTGAAAAAGAGGCAAACGGAAGATGAATATCAGAAAATTATCGCTCAGAAATATTGTTAAAAAACCGCTGAGAACCACGGCTCTGCTTTTCATAGTAACATTTCTCGTGTTCTCCATGTTCGGCGGAGCGGTTATTGTCAGAAGCCTTCAGAACGGCATGAACAGCCTTGAAGCAAGACTCGGAGCGGACGTTATCGTAGTTCCCGATTCGGCGAAGTCAAAAACGGATCTTGAGTCGATCCTTCTTCAGGGAACTCCCGGATACTTCTATATGGACAAATCCTACATTGAAAAAATAGAGGAGATCGAAGGAGTCGAGAAGGTTTCGCCTCAGTATTTTCTCGCTTCCGCAAAAGCAGGCTGCTGTTCGATGGCGGTTCAGATCATCGGATTCGATCAGGATTCCGATTTCACAATTCAGCCGTGGATTCAGAATTCCTACAAAAAAGACCTCCAAAACTGTGACGTTGTCGTAGGTTCGGAAATCAGCACGGTCGTAGGCGGTCAGCTGAAGCTTTACGGAACGAACTGCAATGTTGTCGCAAAGCTTGAAAACACCGGAACGGCACTCGACACGGCAATTTACACCAACGCTGAAACCGTGAAGCTTCTCATAAAAGCGGCGGCTGACCAGGGAATAAATATCCTTTCCGACAACAGCCCTGACAACGTCATCTCAACGGTTTACGTAAAAGTTATGGACGGCTACGATCCGCAGTCCGTCACGGACGACATAAATCTTCATGTTCGTCACGTTCAGGCGGTCAGAACAAAAAACATGCTCACGGGAATTTCCGACAGCCTTTCAGCTATTTCGGGAACCGTAACTGTTCTTATCATAGCAGTGTGGATCATGGCGGTGATCATTATGCTCATCGCATTTTCCATGCTCATCAACGAAAGAAAAAAGGAATTCGCCGTTCTGAGGGTTATCGGAACATCGAGAAAAATGCTTGCGGGAATAATCATTACGGAATCCTCGGTTATCAGCGCAGCCGGCGGTATTCTCGGAATTTTGCTTGCGTCTCTCGTGGTCTTCCCCTTCAGCTCGCTGATCGAAGCCAATCTCGGACTGCCGTTTCTGCTTCCGGGTGTCACGGAAATACTGATGTATATTATTATGTCTCTTGCGGCTGCCGTTGTTATAGGTCCTTTAGCTTCGGCATATTCCGCAGTCAAACTAAGTCGGGTTGACACAGGCATGATTCTGAGGGAGTGATTCAACATGATTATAAAAGCAGAAGACATAAGTAAAACATATTTCAGAAAATCCTCCCGGTCGAATTATTTTTATGCCGTAAACAAAACCTCGTTTGTGCTTGAAGGCGGAAAGCTCGCCGTCATTCTCGGACGTTCGGGAAGCGGAAAATCAACCTTTCTGAATATGATAGCCGGCCTTCTCAAGCCAAGCTCGGGAAGGATTCTCTACGGCGATACAGACATATATTCAATGAACGATAAAGAGCTTTCGGTTTTCAGGAACAAAAACATCGGCATGATTCCTCAGGTTCAGTCGGTTCTTCCGAATCTGACGGTTTCAGAAAACATAAAGCTTCCATACACGCTCTATCGCAAAGACGACAACATTGAAGGCTATGCATCTGAACTCATGGAGCTTGTCGGAATCTCACATCTGAAAGACGTTGATGCGTCCGACCTTTCGGGCGGCGAGATGAGAAGAGTTGCCATTGCGAGGGCACTGATCCAAAAACCGGGCATAATACTTGCCGATGAGCCTACCTCCGATCTTGACGATGAAAATACCGAAAACGTTTTTAAAATTTTCAGGAGCATTACTGAAAAAGGAATATCGGTTCTCATCGTAACTCATGAAACGGAATCGAAATCCTACGCCGATTCTGTTTACAGAATGAATTCGGGCGAGTTAATAAGAGAAGAACAATAAATGAGCAAATTTAAAAATTGCACAAAAAACTTTGAAAGAGGACGGTTAAAGTTTTTGCCCAGCTTTTTTCAAAAAGTACCCCAAGGGCACTTCCTTCGGGGCGCCTGCGAAGTCATCGTGATTTACAAAATGTACGGTGGCTTCGCTTTTTTGAAAAACTTTTAAATAGGAAGTACAGAATATATACTCAGACTATTCTCGGCTTTGAACGTGGTCTTTCGTTGCTTTTTAACAGAAGCTGTGTTATAATCAATTAAAGCGATGTAAATGTATATAACATCTTGGAAGGAGACTATATATGAATTACGGCAGCAATTATAACCATAACAACCGCTTCAATCCGGAGGAAGTTTTCAACAGCGAAAAATACAACAGTCAGAAGCAGCAGCACAATATCAGCCTTCAGGGCGAACCCTCTCATAAGCTCAGCCCCGACGAACCAAAGTTATTTTCATCAAACGTAGACCGCTACAATCCCGACGACGTTTTCGACAGCGAAAGATACAGCTATCAGAAAGAGTATATGAACAGCCGAGGCAGCGTCCCGGAAAAGGACAGCCTCAACGAAAAAAAAGCTTCCGTTTCACAAAACAGCATCTACAATCCCGATGATGTTTTCGACAGTGAGAAATACAGCTATCAGAAAAACATCCTTAACATGCAGGACAACATCTCTTCAAATCGGCTTAGTCTCAACGAATCTAAATCGGCTTTCCCACAGAACGGTCCCTACAATCCCGAAGACGTTTTTGACATTGAAAAATACAGCTATCAGAAAAGCGTTCAGGAAACTCAGAAAATCGCCCGGGAAAATCCGGACAGCATTTCTTCACAGCAGTTAACCCTCAACGAAGTGAAATCATATGGCACACAGAATAATCCATACAACCCCGAAGACGTTTTTGACAGTGAAAAATACCATTATCAAAAGAACGAATATTACACACGCAGAAGAGTACACTCCGCTCCGGAAATTCCCCTTCTGACGCTCAGGGAATCTCTGGGAAACCATGGGATATTTCTTGTTATTCTGGGAGCCGCTGCGACAGGTGTTCTTTCATTGCTCATTCGGACTCAGGCTCTGTTTATAATAGCCACATATTTTATTATAGTTGGAATATTTATTCTGACAAAAATGAAAAGAGGTGCGGACGCAGTCGTTCCTGTTTTTATGTTCGTTATCGGTCTGGGATTAATTATATTTCAAGCTGTCGCAAATTTCAGAAAGACAATGCCGGATAATATAAAAACTATCGGTTTGATTGTTTTTCTGCTGTTGATAGCGCTGATGTTTCTGTATATATTCGTCAGCTCGTATTTTATAAAAAAGAACCGAAGCACGAACGGCTCCGGCACGGACATAAAAAAAAACAGTTAAGGCAATACCGCACAAAGATTGTGCCGAAGATGCGTAGTCAGATTTTTCGGC
>CAMHNT010000223.1 GCA_946186535.1 uncultured Clostridia bacterium | reverse complement strand
TTATGGCGGTTTCTGGTATGTGTTATTGTTGACTATAGTAGCTTTACAATATAAAAAAATCCCCCTGATTATTTATCAAGGGGATTTTTTTAAAAAATTTTAAAGCGTAGCTGTTCTTGGAAGTCTAATGTTCTTCCAGTTTTTAATATTACTGCATTGTCCGAAATCATTATATCCTGTTGCAACAACAGTTCCGTTCCATTTTAAGCCTACCGTACAGCGATAATAAGTGTAAATTTCCATAATGTTGTCCCATTCTTCGACATTGCATTGACCGTAATCGTTGTTTCCTGTTGCGACAACGGTTCCGTCCGTACGAAGTCCTACGGTGTGATCGGTGCTTATAGAAATAGATGAGATATTTCTCCATGAAGTAACGTTGCATTGACCGTCCGAATTGTGACCGGCAGCTTTGACTCTTCCGCTTGAAAGTAGTCCTACTGTATGAACGGAGCTCACGCAGACTACCGAAACATCTCGCCAGTCAGTGACTTCGCATTGACCGTAAGTATTGTCACCTGTTGCGACAACCGTTCCGTCGGCTTTCAGACCTACTGTGTGTTTGCGGCTGGCGGAAACAGCTATAATATTATCCCACATTTCCACGTTGCACTGACCGTAGGAATTGCTGCCTGTTGCTATAACTTTACCGTTTGAGAAAAGTCCGACTGTATGACCTGAACCAACACAGACTGCAACAATATCATGCCATGAGTTGACGTTGCATTGACCGAAACAATTATTTCCTGTTGCGATAACCGTTCCGTCAACACGAAGACCTACGGTATAATGTTCGCCTGTATAGATAGCGACAACATTGTTCCAATTTCCGACGTTGCACTCTCCGTAACTGTTCTCGCCGACAGCTACGACCGTTCCGTCTGAAATAAGACCGACGATATGTCTTGAAAGCTCATGATGATTTCCTGTCGCAACAGAAGTAACATTGTCCCATTGTTTTAAGGTGTTTGAATCGGTTTTGAGTTCCTTTTTTATTTCGTCCATCTGCTTTCCGTAATCAAGCATTTCTTTTGAAATCTGAGCAAACGGATAAACCCTTATGCCTCCTGAAGTTATTATTTCTCCGTTCATCTTTATTCCTATGATGTAAAGAAAATTTATGGCGATGCTTTGAGATTTTGTTATTATAGGGAGTGGAAAGTATTCTTCTTCCTTATTTGAATTAACTTGCATGTTTGAAGGGTTGATATAAACGTTTGCGTAATTAGGAATATTCAGATTACCCGGTGTATATCTTTTCTGAGCGTATTGTGTCTGTGGATAATTATTCTGATTATATCCGTTCTGATATCCGGTTGAATCCGGTCGCTGTCCGGCATTCCTAATATCATTCATCATAGGCGCGGATGCAAACTGCGTTGACGGCATGTTCGCATACATGGCATTACGCTGAGTATTGAATACGTTCTGATTCGAATTCGATCCCAGCGGAGGCTGAATGCGGACACCCTGATTATCAATTGTTTCAAATGCTGTAGGAAATGTTATGACCGGCATAGTAGATGAGTCATTTTCAAGCATATACATAAAACCGTCAATAGTTTTACAGCGGGTTGTATAGTTAGGGTCGAGTGCGTATTCCAATGCCGAAACCACTTTATTCGGAACCGAGTTGGAACCGCGAAGTGAATTAAGGAGAGGGAAATTTTCATGAACGTTCTGGCTGGTTGCCTCCGGAGGTATTTCACCGGTGAGTGCGTTATAAATAGTAGCACCGAGAGAATAGACGTCTGTATATGTTCCGTCAAGCTCCTCGCCTTTTTTCTGTTCAGGTGGAGAAAAGCCCGGAGTGAATGCTGCGTCGACAATTACGTTCTGAGTTGTTCTCGCAAGTCCGAAGTCAATAAGAACAAATTCTTCCGTGAATTCATGGACTCTTCTTATCATTATATTTTGCGGTTTTATATCTCTGTGCAGCAGTCCTTCACGGTGAAGCGTCGCAAGACACTGCATAAGCGGTTTCATCTTGGGGTATAAGTCGTACCAGCTGAATCTTCCTATGGCACAAATTCTGTCATGAAGTGTTTTGCCGTTGATGTATTCGGTGATAATGTAAGCGGTATGGTTTTCAAAGATATAATCGTATACCTTAACGATGTTGCTGTACTTTTCTCCTTTTGAGAGACTCAGACACTCTTTCTGAGTTTTGTATACGATTTCTTCAAGTGATACCGTCTCTCCGTCATAAGTCACCGCAAGCGGATTCTCGACTGATTTGTCCGTACAGTTTCTGTGGAAAATACCGCTGTAAAAGGTTTCTTTTATGACTACCCTTTTGTCAAGCTTCATGTCACGTCCGATATAGGTTATTCCGAAACCGCCTGTGCCTATGCTTTTTCCGACAAGGTATCTTCCGTCATTTAAAAATGTTCCGGGAGGAAGCTCGTAGATTTCTGAATGGTGAACGTTGTACGTTTTTCCGCATTTGGGACAATATATTTGTGAAGTATCAGTAATTTGTGCCATACAATGATAGCAATAAATCATTTTTCATCGTCCTTTTATTTCGCAATAAATCATTTGAATAATGGAAATGTAGATAGGAAAGTACTGTATTGTACTTTTTGTTGAGTTCGATAATAACATAAATGCAGATAATATATTAATGCTTTTATCGAAATTTGAGATTAAAATTATTATATATTATATTTATAAATTATATATCAGACAGTAAATTTTGTCGTATCAATATGGCATGCTGAGCGGATTTACCGCACCGTTTTCGTCGATCTCTTCCTGACCGATATATTTAAGTGAATATCCGCAGCCGTTAATTACGCAGTCGGACGGATTTTCAGCGATGTGGACGTCGATTTTCACCAATTCTCCGATGAGTCTGTCAAGCCCGTAGATCAAAGATCCTCCGCCTGTGAGAATGATTCCGTCTTTGTAGATATCTCCGACAAGCTCCGGCGGAGTCTCTTCGAGAACGTCCTGAACCTGGCCTGCGATTTGAACGGCAATTTCGCTCAGCGGTTCATAGAGTTCAGTGTTTGAAAGCTCAACCGCCTGGGGAAGACCGGTGACTGTGTTGCGGCCCTTTACGGTGTATTTTTTTTCTTCATCGGGTTTTATTACCGCACCGACCTCAAGCTTTGCTTTCTGGGCGGTGACCTTTCCGATTATGAGATTGTATTTTCTTCTGACGTATCTAATTATTTCTTCGTCGAAGCTGTTTCCTGCAATTTTCATTGATCTTGAAACGGAAATGTCTCCGAGAGAAATAACCGCAATATCAGTGGTACCGCCGCCTATGTCAAGAACCAATCTTCCGTGAGGACTTCTTATGTCGAGACCGGCGCCGATTGCCGCTGCCTTTGATGCTTCAATGAGACTTACGCTTCGGACTCCTATCGATAAAATCGAGTTTACGACTGCCCTTTTTTCAACGTCCGTTATTTCACCGGGGATACAAGCGACAACTCTCGGTTTTACGACTCTGCTGACATTTGCTTTTCCGAGCTGAATTTTGATCATATTCTCAACGAGATAGAAGTCGGAAATTACGCCCCCTACGATCGGTTCGATCGAACTCAGTCTCTGGGAGGTTTTTCCCATCATATTGTATGCATCGTGACCAACTGCTATGACGTCATCGTTGTCGAGATTTATGGTAACGACGGAGGGTTCGTCCAGGAACTTTCCTTTTCCTGCAACATAAATTCTGGTATTTGAAGTTCCCAAATCGATTGCAATATCCACACTCACTTTTACACATCTCCTTAGCGGTAGCTTTTTCTTTTCTTTTAAAAATCGTCTATTAATCTATTATATATAAATTATATTATAGGAATGCCCCTCTTGTCAATATGTAACAAATTATTTGAGGGCAGAAAAATATTTTTATTTCC
>CAMHNT010000222.1 GCA_946186535.1 uncultured Clostridia bacterium | reverse complement strand
GGAACTTTGGCTGTTCCGGGCGAAGAATCTCTGAATGATGTTATGGACGATATCGAATGTATTACATCATACAAAAATGAACCATATCTTCGCGCAGATGAAAAGGTTGTTCTGAACGGTTCAAAGATAAGTATAAATACTCCGGTAGTTACGGATTTTACTCAGAGAGCGATAAAGTATTTTGACGAAAACAACAATGAAATAACCGAGGTCAATAAAGGCGAGGTTTATGTCCCGTATAAGCTTCTGGAGAGTACGGAACTTTCAATAGGTGATAAATTTACCGTTGAATTTAACGATAAATCTGTCGACTTAAAAATCATCGGAGTTCTGAAGGACGCATTTCTTTCATCAAGTATGATGAATATGACGAGATTGGCAGTAAACCACGATGATTATAATCACCTAAGTGACAGCGATGATTCGATAAGCGGATACATGGGTTATGTGAATACAAGCAATATATCCGAATTTGAGCAGGAAATCGGAAAGGCGAACGTTAACCTGATTTTCAACGGAGCGCTTTCCATAGTAAAAACATCATACATAATGGATATGGTAGTTGCGGTTACGCTTCTTGTGTTAAGTGTTTGTCTGATTCTTATCTCATTTGCGGTTCTCAGATTCAGTATTAATTTCACACTTGAAGAGGAATTCCGTGAAATCGGCGTTATGAAAGCAATCGGAATCAGAAATACAAAAATCAGGGGATTGTATCTTACAAAATACTTGGCAATTTCAGTCGCAGGTTCAGCCATAGGATTTTTTGCCGGCTTGCCTTTCGGCAGAATGATGCTTGAAAGTGTTTCGAAATCGATAGTCATGACTACGGAGAACGGAGAGCTTATTAACCTTTTCTGTTCGCTTCTGGTTGTATTCACTGTAATGCTGTTCTGCTTCAGCTGTACACGCAAAATAAAGAAGTTCACTCCTATCGACGCTATCCGAAACGGTACGACAGGTGAACGCTACAACAGCAAAAGCAAGCTTTCGCTTTCAAAAAGTCACTCCAAACCTGTGTTATTTATGGCGGTCAACGATATTCTCAGCAGCTTCAGAAGATATGCGGTAATGATTTTCACATTCACAATAGGTTTTCTTCTGATTCTTGCGATAGCGAATACATCGAGCACGTTGATGAGCGGCAATATGCTTGATCTTCTTTCGCTCACAAAGAGTGACGTGTATCTTTATTCTACCGATTTTAAGGATTTTTATACCGAGAACGGAAAGGATAAGCTGTTCGATAAATTCTCGGAAATCGAAAAGAAGCTTGATGAAAACGGTATGAGCGGCGAATGCTGTGCAGAGGTGATATTTAAGTTCCTGATTGAAAAGGGTGACAAAAGCACCAATTCTCTTGCAAACGTTGGAGTAAATACGAAAACAACCGATTATTCGTACATGAAAGGTACCGCTCCTCAGAATACGAACGAAATTGCAATGACAGCAATTATTGCCGACAGAATCGACGCTGCAATAGGAGACACGGTCACCGTAAGCGATATGCTTGGAAGTAAGGATTATATTGTGACAGCTATCTATCAGACTATGAACAACATGGGCGAGGGAATAAGATTTTATGAAGACGCAGAGTTTGATTATGTTCAGGCAATGGCTATTCAGGCTATCCAGATAAAGTTTGACGACAATGTAAGCAATTCGGAACTCAGCAGCAGAATTGAAAAAATTTCCGGACTTTATCCCGGATATGACGTTTACAACGCATCCGAGTTTATTGATTTTACGATTGGCGGATACCATTCCACAATAAACAGTGTAAAGTATCTTATGCTTGCGGTTGTGCTTATTGTAAGCATTCTTGTGGTGGTTCTTATGGAACGATCATTCATCACTAAGGAAAAAGCGGAAATTGCACTCCTTAAAGCAACCGGTTTCAGAAATTCAACAATAGTTCTTTGGCATACTCTCAGAATAGCTGTAGTAATGGTGATATCCGTGCTTATCGGCGAACTGCTTTCAAATCCGTTTTCACAGGTTACCATCGGTCAGATATTCAGAATTATGGGCGCGCAGCACATCGACATATCGATAAATCCGATAGAAAATTTATTGATATATCCTGCTGCAATGCTTGCCGCAACATTGACGGCAACAGCTTTGACAGCGCTTTACACACGAACAATCAACGCATCTGAAGTTTCAAATATTGAGTAAGGAGAGATCGGATATGACAACAATTCTTGAGGTTAAGGACCTTTGCAAAACATACGTGATAAACAAGCGCCAGAACAACATTTTGAAGAACGTTAACTTCAAAATATCCGAGGGAGAAATGGTTGCGGTAATGGGTCCCTCCGGTTCGGGAAAATCGACGCTGCTCTATACTGCCTCCGGCATGGACAGCATGACTTCGGGTGATTCCGTTTTCTGCGGAAAGAGTATCGCAAAGCTCGGTGCGAAGGAGCTTGCGGATCTTAGACTCGATGAAATGGGATTCATTTTCCAGCAGATGTATATGCTGAAAAATATGACGATTCTCGACAATATCCTTCTTCCGTCTTTTCAGTCAAAGGCGAACACAGCGACGAGAAAGGAAAAGGTTACACGCGGACAGGACCTTATGCGGAAGCTTGATATTATAGATATTGCAGACAACGACATCAACGAGGTTTCCGGCGGTCAGCTTCAGCGAGCTTGCATATGCAGAAGCATGATAAACAATCCGAAGATGATTTTTGCGGACGAACCAACGGGAGCATTGAATAGAACATCGTCGGAAGAGGTTATGACAGAGCTCGGAAAGCTCAACGATGAAGGCACAACGATTATGCTTGTAACTCACGATGTCAAGGTTGCGTCAAAGTGTACGAGAGTCATGTATATAGTTGACGGAAACATCAAAGGAGAGTATAATTTAGGAAAGTATAAAAAAGCAGAGGAGCTCAAGGAACGTGAGAGAATTCTGAACAATTGGCTCATGGAGATGGGCTGGTAAGAAGCGCCGCCTCGAGGCGGTTCGATGAACCGGATCGGGGCGGAAAATCTTAAGATTTTCGATTTATTCCGTTTGTTCTGAAACAAACATTTCCGGGAGGTTTTATGACAGATATTCTGATAGTTGAAGATAATAAGGAAATCGCAGACGTACTCTGCGATTTCCTTCGTGCATGTGATTATACCGTTTCGGTTGCGGAAAGCGGAGAAAAGGCGCTGAATTTTTATGAAAAATATGGAGCAAGGCTTGTTATCCTTGATGTCATGCTTCCGGGCATTGACGGATTTGCAGTGTGTCAGGCGATCAGAGAGAACGACAACACCCCTATCATTATCGTAAGTGCGAAGACGGACAAAGAGGATAAGCTCAACGGACTGATACTGGGCGCAGATGATTATATAGTAAAACCTTTCGATGCCAAGGAAGTGATCGCCCGTATCAACGCCGTTACAAGACGTGTCGGCACAGGTATTTCCGAGCCCGAGCAGAAAGAGGTCCACTACGATAAGCTCTCTGTCAATATGGACAGCTATGAGCTCAAAGTCAACGGAAAGATAATCGATACTCCTCCCAAAGAGCTGGAGCTTCTTTATTACCTTGCTTCAAATCCGAACAGAGTTTATACCCGTGACCAGCTTCTTGACGAAGTATGGGGCTTTGAATACTACGGCGACTCACGTACCATCGACGTACATATAAAGCGTCTGCGTGAAAAGCTTGAGGGCATATCCGACAAGTGGGCTCTCAAGACTGTATGGGGCGTAGGCTATAAATTCGAGGCTGACGAAGAGGAATAATTCCTCATGTATTTAACGGCGGAGCATTCAGAGTCCTGATACTGCCGATACGCATGGAGTGAGCGTATGTACGAGGAATAAAGATAATCAAAAAACATCAAGGGGACCGTCTGTCCCCTT
>CAMHNT010000221.1 GCA_946186535.1 uncultured Clostridia bacterium | reverse complement strand
CCAAAGACATTCATGACTTAAGCCACCGCCCGAGGATGCGGACTTTTATCGGTCATTTTTTTACCCCGATCCCAAAGACATTCATGACTTAAGCCACCGCCCGAGGATGCGGACTTTTATCGGTCAGGTTTTTTCTCTATCATATTCATTGGACTTTTCATACTTATTAACCCGATTCCGCAACTTTTTCTTTGAAACAAAATTCGGGCATAAAAAAACTTTAATTCTAAGAAATACTATAAAAATACATAGGCAAATTCAATCTATTACTTCGCCCTAAGGGCAACACCGCACAAAGGCGTATTTTACAGCGAATCTGTTTCATTCCAAATCCGCCGCCCTAAAGAACCGGATCACCTTTTCCCTGTTCTTCTGATGTATCTGTCTGTTACTATCATATCAACGGCACGGTCATACCTGCCGTGCGGAAGCTTCCATTTTATACAGTTGCTGTAGCAAAGTCCTACCGTTTCGCCGCCGAACCTTGACAGAAAACGGTCATAGTAGCCTTTGCCGTATCCGAGGCGATAGCCCTCGGCATCAAAGCTCAGTCCCGGAACAATACACAGCCCCTTTGAAAAATCGGTAACTTTTTCGCATTTTTCCTCGATAGGCTCCAGAACGCCGAAACTTCCTTCCTCCAGATCGTCCATACTTTCAATATAATAGAAGTCCATTTCCCTTGTATCCTTAATACACCTTGGCACGGCAACACGCTTTCCGTTTGCCCATGCCGCACGAATTATCGCCAATGTATCGACCTCAATATCCTTTGAAACGTATGTAAAAACAGTATCGCAGAACGAATACTGTCTCAATGTCAGGAATCTGCTCTGAATTTCGGAATCCATATTAAGCTTTAAATGCTCCGACATACTGCTCCGCTTGTTTTTAAATCCGCTGCGAAGATCGGATTTTACTTCTCTTATATCATTATTATTTACGGACATTGCATCGACTTCCTTGTTTTTTCGGATACCTCTTCGCCGCAAAGCTTTGAAGCGATAAGCAAACCGAATTCAATTGCGGCGCCTGCGCCCCTGCCTGTAATAAACTTTCCGTCAGCAACGGCAAAATCGCCTGTAGAATCCGTTCCGTAAAGATCCTTCTCAAATCCCGGGAAGCATGTGGCCTTTTTACCCTCAAGCAAATTTTTGTGACCAAGAATTGACGGAGCGGCACAGATCGCACAAACATACAGATCATTTTCAACAGCATAATCAATATACTCCTGAACAACCGGAGACTTCTCAAGATTAAGCGTGCCCGGCATTCCGCCCGGAAGAATTACTGCTTCAAGATTTTCCTTCGTAACCTCGCTGTCGGTAATATCGGCAACAATCGGAACGTTGTGTGAACTTGTCACGGTCTTCTCTCCGACGCCGACTGTTTTTACCTCGACGCCGCATCTGCGCAAAACATCAACGGGAGAAAGAGCTTCAACCTCTTCAAATCCCTGAGCCAAAAATACATATACCATAATGCTAATCTGCCTTTCTTTTTCATTATAATTTGTTCTATCTATTATAAAATCAATTTGTAATCTGTTATCGCATTCCTACCGTTATCAGAACCCATTCTCCGCATTCGTTTCCCGTAAAAATATATTGGTTTCGTTCGGAGTCATAAGCTTAGTATTTACGTGTTCCGATGTCTTATACTCCGTATTGAAAACGGCGAACTGTATCAATAGGTTAAGGCAATACCGCACAGAGATTGTGCAGAATATGCGCCGTCAGATTTTTCGTCAGATTGTACAGAAATTTTGCAGGCATACTGTCGTATGTCAAGAAATTTCTGTGCAAGATCACGGAAAATATGCAAGCAGATTTGGTGCAGGGTGCCCGCAGCACACCAAGAAGTCAAGCCGCAAGGTGCAGACTGATTGGATTGTGCTGCAAATGCCCTTGGGGTACCGTCAGGCGGTCTTTGTGCGGTGTTGCCTTAAATAATATCATCGACAAAATTCAGAATATCCCTTGAAATATCCTCAATACTTCTCGGTTTCTCTCCGTCGTCACACCGAACGACATTCCATCCGAGCTTTTCCGCAGCATAAAGAGCCGATTCCCTGCATTGCCTCAAAAACTCAACATTGCTTTCGTGAATATCCTTTTTCGATTCATCTCCGTCATAGCGAAGCGACATAAGCTTCTGGGAAACCTCAATCGACATATCAAGATAAACTACCCTGTCGGCTTTCGGAACTCCAAGCTTATTATATTCAAAGTCCTCAATCCAATCGAGGAAATTATCCCACTCATTCTCCGGAAGCTTGCTTGTCTGATATATAGCATTCGAGGTGGTATATCTGTCGGCTATAAAAAGTCTTCCGTTGTCGTAGTCGTTTTTCCAGTCCTTCAAAAAACCTGCGCACCTGTCAACGGCATAAAAAGCCGCTGCGGCATAAGAATTAACCCCTCCGGGTGTATCCGAAAACTCACCGCCCAGATACATTTTCACAAGCGCCGAAGAAGGACTGTCGTAATTCGGGAAACTAAGCTTTGTATATTCAATTTTCTTTTCATCTATATATTCGCAAAGCCGAGCCGTCTGAGTAGCCTTACCGCTGCCGTCCAGCCCTTCAATAACGATCAATTTCCCTCTCATTTTTTATTTTACTCCGATTTCTAACCTATTCCCGGCATAAGCCATCGCCTATGGGCAGGAAATTTTACCGGTCAAGAATTTTCTCTATCCTACTCATTGAACTTGTCATACTTTCTTGAAAGTATTTTTCTTGTTTTTTAATCATTGCTTTTTTTCGGAAACACCGAACTTCTCACGCATTTCCTTTGCTCTTCCGCAGGACATTCTTCCCTCAGGACAGCCGCCGTAAAGACAACCGGGTCCCGCTTTGCTAAAGATATGCGGAGCGACTTCCTTCACAAGCACAAGCATTTGCTGCGCAACATCACGTATCTCCCACTGCGCACGGTTACAGCACCGATGCTCAAAGAAATTCAAAAGACTCCTTGCGTTGAATGTACAGATGATTTTTGTTGTACAGGCATTTGGAAGAATAAATCTTGCGTCCTCATTTGCAGTCTTTTCAAAAGCCGAAAATCTTTTCCTATCAATGTCCTTGAATGAAATGATGATATCACTGTCACTCTTCTCCGAAATATCGCCGAGCTGTGACTTTACGCTTTCGTTCTCCTCGGAATACTTTTTAATACTCTGAACGATAAGTGCGTCACGAACTTCAACATACGCCCTTGCCTGAAGCTCCAGCGCCTTGTTGTATTTTTCAAGCAGCTCGGGATTTTCCTCAACTGCAGGCGGAGTCACGTATTCGAACGTACTTCCGTCAACGTATCTCTGTGACTGCTGACTGTATGAAGCGATTCTGTGACGTACGAGCTGATGTGAGCAGGCTCTCGAAATTCCCTCAATACCGAATGTAAACGAAGCGTGCTCAATCGGGCTCTGATGCCCCAACGATGAGAGCATATCAAGAAACGAAGCTGTTTTTTCCTCAGTCAATCCTTCCTTAACCGTCTCAATATCCGATTTCGAATAGCATAGCTTTGCCGCCATTGCAACAGTTTGCTCGGGCATTGGAGTATATGCTAACAGGGTAACTTTTGCGGACATCAGTCCTCACCGCCTTTTTTAAATATAAAACCGTCAAATAATCACACTTATAGACTTTAAAATTATAACACACATCTACACTTTCTTGCAATACTAAAACTCTTTAAAATTTACAATATCGACCAAATAAACTTGTAGAAATTGCTGTTAAAATAAAAAAATCCGATTTCAAAAAGAATCGGAACAACATTTTATTACAAGGTGTTTTATAAAAATTCAGATAAAAGATAAATCATACTGCCTCCTAAAAAATTGTCCTCAGGCAGTAAATCAATGTCAACCCCGGAATTCAAAATTTAAAAGATAA
>CAMHNT010000220.1 GCA_946186535.1 uncultured Clostridia bacterium | reverse complement strand
TTTTAACTTTTAACTTCTAAAACGATACCTGATTTATAACAATATTAAAATTGAGAAACAAAACTACTGCCCGAGAACAGGAATTTTTCCGGGTGGTAGTTTTTTGTTCAGATTCGTAGAAAAGCTTTGCGAGAACGAAGCAAGGGTTGGGGAGCGCAGCTCCCGATGGGTGTGGGCGAAGTCCACACCCAGAATAGCCCCTCCTGCAGGGAGGGGGTGGGGTGGGTTGGTTTGATGATAAAATTTAGATTTGTAGAATAATATTTTTATCGGAAAGATATCTTCCTTAAGTTTAAGATATCTTATGTATAACTTTTTGCCCGTTTCGCCGGGCGCACGACCTACAGCTAACGCATAAGTTCCGCTGTCCAATCGGCTATCGCCTGTGGCTCTGCCTCTTGGAGCGTCACTTATTTTTGGATTCCCAAAAAGTAGGCAAAAAGGAAGTCAGGGGACAATCGCACGCGTCGCTTACGCTCCTTAAATGTGCGATTTTCCCCTAACAACCCCTTTTTGTTCGGGCGGCAACTTTTCGGAGTCTACATCACTCCTCTTCCGCTCGCTCCGAGTTATCGCACCCCAAGGGCACTTGAAACACATACCAATCGGCTATCGCCTGCGGCTCTGCCTCTTGGTGTGTTTCTGGCGCCTGCGGCGCTAAAGTCGCTCGCTTTACGCCCGGCGACCTGACGACCGCCTGATTTGTTCGGTTTTTCGTGCCGTAAGTTTGTTCGTTTGGCGAAAGATATTATTTGTTTATGCTTTCGATATCTTTGATAAACGACTGTTGGAAAAGTCCAATGAGTAGGATAGAGAGAAACCCTAACACCTTAAGTCCCCTTCCTCGGGCGATGTCTCATGTCAAGAATGTCTCCGGAATCGGGGTAAAAAAATCGGGCGATGGCTCATGTAAAAAGCGTGTTCGGAATCGGAGTAAAATAAAAAAATTTTTAGGTTAAATTAAAGTGAAAATTAAGGTTGATTTTAGGTTAAGGGTATAGAATATAAGCATAGAAATTAAACAGATACAAAAAGCGCAAAGCTTTAGGAGGAAAAATATATGGAAAACAATTATGATTACAATACAGGTTTGAATAACACACAGAACGGTTCAAATAATTACACCAGCCCCTATGAATACAACCAGCCGCAGGATTCGGCTCCGGCTCAGAACAGCTACTCTATTTCCGAGCACACTCCGGTCCCAAGCTACAGCAATCCTTACGTTCAGCCGCAGTACACTCCGAGTGATTTTCAGTCGGGTAATACAAAGAAGAAAAAGAGCGGAAAGAAAGTCGGTCTCTCAATCGCTGCGATCTGTGCGGCGCTGATCATCGCGGGCGGTTCGTTCTATGCGGGAATCAGATATGTTGTCGACAACGGTTCGGGAACTTCTCAGACCTCTTCAAATAATGCCGTTGTTGCAAATACAAATACGATAACCGTTTCAAATGATGACTCGGAAATTTCAAGCACGATTACAGAGGTGATTGAAAACGCAATGCCGTCGATGGTTGCGATAAATACAATCTCCGAGGAAAGCATGAGCGAGATGTACGGCTATTTCTATAACTACATTTTCGGTGACGACTATGACCAGATATATCAGACCAGCGCAAGCGGTTCGGGTATTATTATCGGTCAGAACGACGAAGAGCTTCTGATTGTTACGAACAATCACGTTATCGCTGACGCCGACGAAATTGCGGTCGAGTTCATCGACGGCGAGAGCTACGGCGCAACGGTAAAAGGAACTTCCGCAGACAACGATCTTGCAGTTATTTCAGTGAAGCTTTCGGACATCAGTTCAGACACGCTCAGCCAGATCAAGGTTGCAACACTCGGCGATTCAACAAAGCTGAAGCTCGGTGAGCCGGCTATCGCTATCGGAAACTCCCTCGGCTACGGTCAGTCCGTTACTGTCGGATACATCAGCGCAACCGAACGCTCGGTTCAGCTTTCCGACAAAACAATGACGCTTCTCCAGACAGATGCGGCTATTAACCCCGGAAACAGCGGCGGCGCTCTTCTCAACATCAAGGGTGAGGTTATCGGCATAAACTCCGCTAAATATTCCGACACAAGTGTTGAAGGAACAGGATACGCTATCCCGATCTCGGACGCCGAGCCTATCATTGAGGAGCTCATGAGCTCGACATACGTTTCGGACGAAGAGAAGCCTTATCTCGGAATTTACGGTCAGAATGTACCTGAAACATATCAGGCACGCTTCGACTGGCCGGAGGGCGTTTATGTAACTCAGGTAAGCCCCGAATCCCCGGCTTCACTCGCAGGTCTTAAAGCGGGCGATATTATTACAGCTATCGATGATACCGAGATTTCTTCGATGGAAGAGCTTCAGGATGTCATTGAAGAGCACAGCGTCGGAGATAAGGTAACACTTTCCGTGACACGCTCAGAAAAAGGCAAAACGGAAACAGGAACACTCACGGCTACTCTCATTTCAAGAGGCGACGCAGAAAACTTTACAAACAACTAAAATTTAGATATATCCTTCTTTCTTTTTATTTAGTCTTATGACATTCCCCTGAAAATCCCCCGAACATTTCAATATGTCCGGGGGATTTTCTATAGTATATAACATTGATATATGAGTTCTTTTTATAGCGGTTGAAGGATAATGCCGAGGAATAATAAGCAAGGCTCGGGCAGGTAAAAGTGACTTTGATACTAATCCCCATTAAAAAGTAGATTTTCTACTTTTTAATGGGGATTGTATGAGACGTCAATTCTGCTATAGCGCAATTTGGAAATGCGTTAAGCGTTTCCTTCTCTAATAGAAAGTGTCTACTTTCTATTAGAGAATAGTATGAAAGCCGATAGTTCAGATCACTGCCGGTTGTAGTAGTCGATTCCTCGGCTCGGTTTGAAATATGTTCTTATATATCCGTCGGTTGAAACGATAACGAATTCGTTCGTTTCCTCGAGATAATAAACGTCGTCGCCGTCCTCGGCTTCGAGTTTGTGAAGGGAGTTTTCGTCGTTTATTACTCTGTTCGCTCCTTCGACATATTCCTCAGCCGTTTCATATCCGAAGTCGGAGTTGTGCTTTTCGAAATGCTCGTTAAGAAGCTTTTCGCTGCGGAAGGTGTATTCGGCAGCCGTGCTGTTATTTTCTTCGTTTTCCGATTCGGCTGTGGTCGGATTGTCTTCCTCGATTTCGGAGACTGCCGAATCTGAGGCGGTTTCATTCGAGCTGTAGGCTGAGTCTGTCAGGCTGTCGATTACGTCGTCGTCGAGTATGTACGATAATGAACAGCCGCAGAAACTCAGGACCGTTATCATACATATAAGAAGAACAGAGAGCAGCCTTGATCTGCCGTTTTTTATTGTTTTGAAATTCATTCTGTCACCTGATCCCTTAAGTGTTTTGTTTCTATCATTATATCATATATATTCGTCAGCGGCAAGGAATCGTATCAGAAGAAAATTTTCGCAGAAAAATACGGCGGGGAATTTTATCCCCGCCGCACCTGTTAATTATACGTCTTTTGTTTTATGAGCAGTGAAGCCTTTCTATTAGCCGCAGCCGCAGCCGTTGTTGCAGCCGCAGTCGTTGTTGTTGCCGTTGCAAGCGATGAGAATGATTACCAAGAGGATGATCCAAGTACAGCTGTTGTTGCTAAATGCGTTACACATAAAATGTGCCTCCTTTAAATTTTTAATGCTTAAACACGAAGTTTTTTCTGAGGTTTTTGTGCTGTCTTCTTTGTGTTTAGCATTTATAATATATACTATTAAAAAAAGCTTGTTCGGGGTACTTGTCCCGAAAAAATTTTTTATAAAAAATTTCTACCTTTACGGTTGGCAACAACATTCTCTATTTTTAAGAGACGCTTTCTGCAAAAGCGTCCCCTCTTTCAAAGGGCAAAAGCGTAGGAGTGTTTCGCTCACTGCGGTGAGCGACCAAAGGCTC
>CAMHNT010000219.1 GCA_946186535.1 uncultured Clostridia bacterium | reverse complement strand
GGGTGTAAAGCAGATCGAAATAAGTACGCCCGGTTACTTATTCCCCGAGGAAGTGATTCTGGTAGACAGCCCCGGACTTGACGCGTACGGTTATGAGAACCATGAAGCGCTGACGCTGGAGGTGCTTCTTCCCGTAATTGATTTCTGCATATTTGTTACAACATGTAAAACAAACAGCGACAAAAAAATGCAGGAGTTCTTAAATACAATAGCTAAATATGATAAGCCTCTTATCATCGTTCAGAATATGATAGATTCGGTGAGCCCTGAGCTTAAAAAGGATAAAACCGTTAAAAAAACGGTGGATCAGGTTCTGAAAGAACATCTTGGGCGTTTAAAGAGAGTTGTAAACGCTTCAAATGTAAAGGAGAAAGAAAATATCCGTATCGTGCAGGTGTCGGCACGAATGGCGCTGAAAGGATATACAAAAAACAGTTTTGCCGATATAAGAAGATCAAATTTCGAGAGCTTTCTTGGCGCGATCAGAGAAATATTTAATATTGTGCGCCCGAGGATAGAAGCTGACAGGTTTGAAAACATAAGAAAAGAAGTTTCCGGGATCGTGGCCGAGGGGTATGCCGATCTCTCGGCAAATCAGGAAGCACTTAATAATCTGACGTTTGAGTATGAAGGCTATTTACCGAAAATATACAATACCTTCGGAAGTTTTCAAAGTTCACTTGAAAAAACAATTGAAGCACTGAAACGCGAAAAAGAAATGTACAGCGTCAGAACCGAGAAATTTACTGATAGTACGATCGTGGGAATCAGAGCGTCGTGCCATAAGAAAGAAAAAAGTCTCATTGAAGCCAAAAATCATTTCGACAGTGAAATGAAAGCTATCAGCCGCAAACTCAACTGCGATTATCGTGATCTGGTTCAGATGGTCAGTTTTGCGTCTTCGAGAGTTCTTAAGCTTGAAACGACTATCAGGAGCAGGCGCGTAAAAAAATCGGGAATCGTGTCCGGAGTCAAGCGGTTTTTTGGCTGGTTTGTTGATGCCGACTGGGGTTACGAGTATGTTTCCGAAACGGTTTACGATCATGAAAAAACCAAAAAGGCTGTCCGGGATTATTATGATTATACACTCTCAACGTATGAGAACAGCGTCGATCAATGGGTGGATAAAGCGGAGCAGCAATGCGGAATTCTGATAAATAAATACGACTCGGAGCTTGATAATTTCAACAAACGAAAAGAAGGGTGTCTTAAAAAGGAAAAGCAGCGCGAGTTAATTGAAAAGCTCGAAGAAATAATTGCCCGTATTCCCGTCAGCGGCAAAAGTGTTTCTACGCAGTCTGTTGATATAAAAGCGCCCGAACTTCAGTTTGACCTTGTGAATGTTCCGCTGAGCGAACGAACATATTCGCTTGTAGGATTAGCCGACATGGTTTGTTCCTCAATACACCGCAGCGTCTTCAATGCGATTACAAACGGTGCGTCAAATGACAAATGCTATGTAATAGGCTGGGACACGGACAGCATAGCGTTGTTCATCGGCAGAAGCTTCGGGCTTTATTCGGAAACGCTTTCCGATAATTATGATAAGGAAATGATCGAGGGGGTTACTGTCTATGTTAAGCCTTCACCTCAGAGAGTTGAGGAATTAAAACCATCTTTTCACCGATTTTCGGACAGACATATTTTTATAATGCTGAATGCGCAGCAGTTTGGTTCCGGTCTGAGCGAGATCGACAAGAGCGGCATTATGAAGGTGCTTACCCCGGAGGATAATGTGTATTTCGTTGCGCAGGATTTTGGCGAGCTGATAACCGGCGCGGGGGTAAAGGAGGCAGTCGGTCAGATGACGCTTATAGGCAGTAAGCTTTCTTTTGATCTGCCATACAAAATCATGCTTAACCACCCAAACCCGATTTACACTCTTGCAGCGGCAGAGCTGCAGCTCGGAGACGAGATTATTATGGCGGACAAAACAAAGCTTATCAAGGAACTGCAAGAAAAGTTTTCATATTTATGCGGTGCTAAAGAATCGAAAATAATTAATGAGATAGCGGAAGGTTTTATTACAGAGAGGAAATGATCAAATGCAAGAAAAATACTCAAGTAAAATAATCGCTCAGGTAGACCGTGAAACGGCTGCGCTTCTCAGAACTATCAACAGCTCAATCACAGACGAGATAAGAGAATCACTCGGAGAAATGAAAAACGCCAATGATCTCGGCAGCGTGGAAGACATTATTCACAGCAGTCAATCCGGGATAATGCGGCGCTTGGAGACTATGGAAGACAGAATTGAAAACATAGAGAGTCAGCTTAAGTCAATTAACAGGCAGATGAAAGCATTGACGCAATATACCGAAAAGCTGCTTGAATATATGGGGGTAAGCGAAAATGACAATAATTGAAAAATGTGTCAATGATGATCGGTTTATTGGATTATTAAACACCTACAGCACAGATAATAAAACGGGTA
Organism: uncultured Clostridia bacterium; assembly: GCA_946186535.1. Lineage (GTDB taxonomy): Bacteria > Bacillota > Clostridia > Oscillospirales > Acutalibacteraceae > RUG592. Next base: position 1,527 of record CAMHNT010000219.1, on the reverse strand, counting down.
CCGATCTGCGGGATATTTATTCAAATATGAAATCGAGCCGTATGATAGTACCTGTTGTAGGTATGCAGGGCATGGGAAAAAGTACGCTTATTAACAGCATTATCGGAGGCGATATGCTTCCTGTTGACGCGGATGAAACAACGTGTGTACCTGTTGAGGTTCGCTACGGAGAGCGCGAGTACGCCGAGGTGTTTACAAAAAACAGCGGCAAAGTATCTTCTTGTTATACCGCGGACGAGCTTAGAGAGTATGTAGATAATAACTGTAATCCCGCCAATGAAAAACAGGTTGAGAAGATCGTGCTTTACGAACAGTGCGAACTGCTGAAAAACGGCTTGACAATAGTTGATCTGCCCGGCGTCGGAAGCATAACGCAGGAAAATCAGGAGACTACCAAAAAGTATGTTGAAAAACTCAGCTCAGCTATATTTGTCATTCCTACCGTTCCGACGATCAGGCGTCAGGAAGTGTGCTTTATACAATTATTCTGGAACAGTTGTCCGCACATGCTATTTGTACAGAATATCTGGGGTGAGAGCAGGGAAGAGGTGGACGAATCCGTAGAGTATAACACAAAAATACTAAAAAACATCTCGAAAAAAATAAATTCCGGATTTGACGGAGAGATATCGCTCGTGAATGCAAACAAGGCACTGTCGGCCGCACTGGAAGGCAACGAGGCAGCAATGGAAGATTCGGGCTTGAACTCACTGAAAAGTAAACTTGCCCGTTTGTCGGACAATTGGCAGGGGCAGATGAATAAGAGCTTCATCGCAAAGCTTTTTTATTCTGCGGAGGCTGCAATTTCCGTTGTAAGCGAAAGAATTGAAGATCTTGATAAGACGAAAAGGGAACTGGAGAATCAGCGACGTGAAAAATACGAAAAGTTTTGTGAAGACCGGAAGCAAGAAAATAAAAAAATACGAAGCATAGAGGACTTCCTTGATGAGAAAAAGCGCGAGGTAAGAGGGTTTGCTAAAGAGCAGTCCGAAAACTATGTTGCCGAGGTTCGCAGCCAGATGTATCATTTAATAGACAATGGCGTTGTAGACGGCGATCAGTTAAGCAGCGCATTTGAAAACAGACAGAATGAAGTTTTAACTAATGTTATCAATGCTGCTTTTGAAAAAATTCAGGAAATACAGTTTGAGCTTACGGAAATGCTGGAAGAGCTTGGAAATGTAGAGTTTAACAACAACATGAGCGGCGAATCGGTATCGTTCTATAACGGCGACGCATTTAAGTTTGAGAAATCTTTCACTGTTTTTGGAGCTATAGGCGGAGGATGGTTAGGATCTTTGGTTATACGTTCTATCGGAGGGCCGATTGGAGTGATTCTGGCAATCGGAATAGCGGCAATCGGAGGGCTGATCGGTCAGGGCGCTAAGAAATCTATACAAAATCAGAGAGCAGAAAAAGCAAAGCAGGAGCTTTTATCTGTTTTCAGAGAGAGCCAGACAAGACTGTACGAAACTATTGTCACCGGTTTTAATGAATTTTTTGACAGCGTTGAAGATATGCTTGAAG
>CAMHNT010000218.1 GCA_946186535.1 uncultured Clostridia bacterium | reverse complement strand
GCGGTTTCCAAAGGCAGAGCCTTTGGTCGCCGTCCGCAGACGGCGAAACACCCCTTACTCCAGCCCTCTGCAAGGGGTGAATTTCAAAACAGTCCAGTGGACTGTTTTGAAAGAGGGGACGCTCTGGCAGAGAGCGTCCCCTAAAAAGTAAATGCTAACTCCAACCGTAAATCTATAAAATCTTTTCCTACTTTAATCAAATCTATATTACACAGAGGTACTTTTATGGCATGGTTTTTTTCCGAAAATGTCACCAAACCTGTTCACATAATAACAGGTGAAGACGCACAGCATATAATAAAATCGCTCAGAATGAAAGCCGGCGAAGAGCTTTCGGTCTGTGACGGCGGCAAAATTCAGCACGACTGCGTCATTGAAAACATTTCGGGAGGAACCGTTGAGGTCCTTGTTAAGTCTTCGTATCCCTGCAAAAATGAACCTCATTCAAAAATCACCCTCTATCAGGCTCTCGCCAAGGGCGACAAAATGGATTTTATAATTCAGAAATCTGTTGAGCTCGGAGTTGCCGAGATTGTTCCGGTTTTAACGTCGAGATGTGTTTCAAGGCCCGACGAAAAATCCATGAAAAAGAAGCTTGAACGCTGGAACAAAATTGCGCTTCAGGCAGCAATGCAGTCAAGACGCGGAATTATTCCGGTCGTAAAGCCGATGATGAAGCTTTCCGACGCTGCAAAAAGGGCAGGAAAAAGCGCAGTAGTCTGTTACGAACTCGGAGGAAAACCGCTGGGAGAACTAGTTGAGGAACGCAAATCGGAGATTTCTCTTTTCATCGGAAGCGAGGGCGGATTTGAACGGTCCGAGGTTGAGTCGATAATCAAAGAGGGAGGATCTGCCGCAACTCTCGGAAACAGGATCCTCAGAGCGGAAACGGCTCCGTTGGCGGCACTGTCCGTAATAATGTATCTCACCGGAAATCTCGGAAACGAAACCGACGAACCAAGAACGGATAACGGAGAAGAAATTCAGGGAGGAAACTGGCATTTCTGATTGCGAACTGTTTTTAAGAGGAATACTAAGAAACCATACAAACATACAACAAACCTGTCAGAAACGGAATTCCAAATTTTTAATAAAAACAAAAAGGAGAGCAGTAAAAAAACACTGTTCTCCTTTTTTATTTCACATCTTACTGATAGTTATTCTCATCATAATTTTCAGCGTAGTCACCGCCGTCATAGCTGCCGTCATACTCGTCATAGTAGTCAACATATTCAAATTCGTCATCTTCATACTCATCCCAGAAGGAATCATCCTCCCAGTCGTCGTTGTTGTCGCCTACCGCATTTTCGGATGAATCACTATCATCTTCCGTATCGTTAAGCGGATCATAATCAACAAAATCCTTTATGACAATCGATGAGTTGTCAAACTGCCAGTTTGAAGTTGCTTTCGAAATCAGTTCGTTGGACGGGTCTTTGGTAACGTCGACCGTAACGATGAAGCCGCCTATGTTGTCTCCGGAAACCGTGTACGGAGTTTTTTCCGAATCTATAGGAACCGGAATGTCCGTATTGTTGAAAGCTTCAAGCTTCGGAACATAGAAAACTACCCATTTTCCTTGGCTTCCGTTGTCAATGAGAAGTCCTCCGTTATCAAGAGTATATTTCTGAAGTCCCGTTATATACTCTTCAAGACACAGTTTGTTTTTATTAATAAACGTCGAATGAGGTACACCGACATAACGGAAATGCCATGACTCATATCCGATACCAGTTATATTCGTTTTGTCCTCAGGATATCTCAGAATAAATCCATAGTCTCCGCAGTTGTCGCTAAGCCAGCTGAAATCACCTTCGCCGTCAAGCTCAACCATTTCACCGTTATAGTTGATTGCCGCCGTATCAAAGCAGTAACCGGTCTGATGCTCACTGTAGCCCGGAACAGCAACATAGTACGCCGTTGATTTTTCACCTGTATCTCTGACGGAATTGCTGTAAATATGAGTCTGGTTGATCTTGCTTCTGTATGCACTGGAAATAAGGATCGTCGTACTTCCCTTTGCTTCCTTGAACGCATCGAACAGATTGTTCATAGGCTCAATAACGGAATTGTTTATGAACAGATCGTTATCCTTAACACCGACAGAATCGGTAACATTATCGAAGAGATTCACAAGGTTCTCACCGTCGATTTTAGACTCGTACTGATAGTTTACAAGAATCAGCAGACCTTTGTAAATATCTTCATTCAAAACAGTAATCAAACGATAACCATTCGGAAGGTTGCTCTCCTCTTCAAAAGCATTCGGAGAAACAGCCCGGGAATCTATATCCGCCAGGATATCCGTTGAGTCCGTTTCGGGAACCGATGTGCTGACCGTACTGTTTTTTTGTTTCCCTGTACTTATATTATGACCGGAAACAAGCATTGTTGCTATGCCCGCAATAAATATAAAAACCACTATCAAAGCCAAAAAACCGTTGGGAACCGACATTTTTCCCGTTTTTCTCATATATTAAACCTCCTTTCCTTTCGTTCTGAAATCATGAACTTTGCTTTCCTCATAAAAATCCTGTCAGGAAATTTTTGAAACAAAGTCCCGAACCGGATCAAAAGATAATTTTTCTGAATGCTTTTTTGCCGCGCTTCACAACGATGCTGCCCTTTTCACGAATGAATTCTGACGTAATCGCTGCGTTTACGTCGGTAACTTTTTCACCGTCAATTGAAACGCCGCCCTGCTGAACATTTCTTCTTGCTTCACTCTTCGAAGGGGCAAGCTCAGCCTTTACGAGAAGATCGAGAATTGTGATCTTGCCGTCCGTGAAATCCGAATCGGAAAGCTCCGTTGTCGGGATATTATCAGTATTGCTGCCGCCTGCAAAAAGCGCTCTTGCAGCCTCCTGCGCCTTTTCCGCCTCTTCCTCACCGTGGATAAGCTTTGTTGTTTCATAGGCGAGAATTTCTTTAGCTCTGTTGAGCTCAGCGCCCTCGAGCTTCTCAAGCTCAGCGATCTCCTCGAGCGGAAGGAATGTGATCATCTTAATGCACTTGATAACATCGGCGTCATCGATGTTTCTCCAGTACTGATAGAACTCATACGGGCTTGTCTTTTCGGGATCGAGCCAAAGCGCACCGCTCTGAGTTTTTCCCATCTTCTTTCCCTCAGAGGTGAGAAGAAGGTTTATCGTCATTGCGTAAGCGTCCTTGCCGAGTTTGCGGCGGATAAGCTCGGTGCCGCCAAGCATATTGCTCCACTGGTCGTCGCCGCCGAACTGCATGTTACATCCGTACTTCTGATACAGAACGTAAAAGTCATAGCTCTGCATGATCATATAGTTAAACTCCAGGAAGCTAAGGCCTCTTTCCATTCTCTGCTTGTAGCATTCAGCCGTGAGCATACGGTTAACGCTGAAATGCGCTCCGACATCACGCAGAAGCTCAACATAATTGAGATCAAGAAGCCAATCTGCATTGTTGACCATAAGAGCCTTTCCCTCGGAAAAATCAATAAAACGGCTCATCTGCTTTCTGAAGCACTCACAGTTGTGATCGATAGTTTCTCTCGTCATCATCTGGCGCATGTCCGTTCTTCCCGAAGGATCACCGATCATTCCCGTGCCGCCTCCGACAAGAACAATCGGCTTGTTTCCTGCCATCTGAAGTCTTTTCATGAGACAAAGTGCCATAAAATGACCGACATGAAGACTGTCTGCGGTTGGATCAAAACCTATATAAAATGTCGCTTTACCCGAATTTACCAATTCTTTGATTTCATCTTCGTCTGTTACCTGGGCAATCAAACCTCTTGCCTGTAACTCCTCGTATACACCCATGATTATATTCCTTTCTCAATGATATAATATAATTCAAGTGTATTATATCAGTTATTCAGGTCGAATTTGTTACGAAATTGTTACAGAACCCGTGAAATTATTAATTTTTTGACTTATTTTTCTTCAATCTGTAACTTTTAACTCTTTTTCATATATTGTCTGTTTGATTTTTATA
>CAMHNT010000217.1 GCA_946186535.1 uncultured Clostridia bacterium | reverse complement strand
AGTGGATAAGTAAGATGTTGAAAGTCGCTAAGGATAAGATCGAGGATAAAAATAACGAGTAATTTTTAAGCCGTCCGGGAGTGTTGTGACTCTCGGACGGCTTGTTTTGTTGTGTGGAATTGTTAATAATTTTTTACGATAGGATACTCGTTGCCTACAAAATCTCAAAAAAGTCAGGCATAATGCGGACTTTTTATGCTTAAAAATTTACACATTGTTAATTATAACATTCATTGTTTGTAGTAAAATAAAAACAGATTATCGATATTTGTCCGAAAAGGGGAGTTTTTGTTTGTTTGGATATGTCAGACCGTGGAAACCCGATTTGAGGATAGATGATTTCGAGCTGTACAAATCCGTTTACTGTGCCTTGTGCGAAAGACTCGGAAAGGACTATGGTTTTATTGCCAGATTTATTCTGAGCTATGATGCGGCTTTTCTTGCTGTTGCGGTCTCCCTTTTTTCAGGGGCGGACTGTAAGACGAGCTTTGAAGAAAAATGCTGTGTCTGCAATCCGCTGAAAAAATGCAGGTACTGTAAAACGAATGATGACTCTGTCAGGCTTTCGGCTGCTTTTTCGGTGATTTCGTTTTATTACAAGCTTTCCGATACTCAGAAAGACGAGAAATTTTTCAAAGCGGCTGCGGCAGGATTTCTGAAAATGATATTCCGGAAAAAGAAAAATACTGCGGCAGAGATGTATCCTCGGTTTGAAAGAATCGTTTCGGATATGATCAAGCTGCAGTTTGAAACGGAAAAAATTTCACACTGCTCGGTTGACCGTGCGGCTCACCCTATGGCGAAAATGCTTGAAGAGCTGATGCGCTCATTGACGGAGAACGAAGCCCGTTCGGAGGATTATTCCAGATTCGGATATTTTTTCGGAAGATGGATATATCTCATTGACATGATCGATGATTTTGTCAAGGATAAAAAATCGGGCTCGTTCAATCCGCTTGTTTTTAAGTTCGGAGATAGTCCGGAGGCTGATTTGAAGAATCCTGAAATAAACGAGTATTGCGGCAGGCTCCTGAAACAGACGCTGAGGAATGTTTACTTTTATTATCGGGCTGTGTGTCCGGAGGATTCCGTTTTCAGGAACGTTTCGGATAATATAGTCTTTCAAGGTCTGTTCAATATGAGCGAGCTTGTTTTAAGCGGAAAAAATAGCGGAAAAAATCATAAAAAATATAAATTCTGAGGTATGATCATGAAAGATCCATATGAGATTCTTGGAGTTTCTCCGTCGGCTTCAAAAGAAGAAGTCAGGGCGGCATACAAAAAAATGGCGATGAAATATCACCCCGATATGTCCGGGAATGAGGAAGACGCCGAAAAAATGAAGGAAATCGACGAAGCGTATGACTGTATTATTAAAAAATTAAAAATCAATGTTCGGGGAAACGGCGGTTACGTTGACTCTCGGGATACGGTTTCCGAGTACGCTGACGTCAGAAGACTGATTTCGTCGGGACGTCTTGACGACGCCGATGAAATTCTCGACGGAGTCAGGAAAGAATCACGCAGCGGCGAGTGGAACTATCTGAAAGGATATATCCTCTATAAACGGGGGTGGCTCGATGAGGCGGAGATTTATGCGAAAAAAGCTTTTGACGATGATCCGTACAACGAGGAATACCAAAATCTGATCGGGAAACTTGACGGTTCCGACGAGGGATTTTTTAAGGATTTCACTCCGAAAGGTCCCGGCTGCGGTCCGTGTTCTATGTGTATGTCTATCTGCTGTATGGATTTGTTCTGCGGTTGCTGCGGACGATGAGAGGTGTGCTTTGAAAAACAGTTTTAAAACGGCGTTCTGCGGAGTTATGACGGCTATGGCGCTTCTGTTCATGCTGATAACACCGATTCTTCCGGCTGCGCTTTATTCATGTGCGGTTCTTTCGGGAATTTGTGTGGCTGTTGTTTGTGAAGAAACGGGTTTAAGATACGGTGGTTGTGTTTATGCTGCCGTTTCTTTTTTGTCTTTGCTCTTGATTCCCGACAAAGAACCTGTTATAATTTTTATGTCATTGTTTGGATTTTATCCGATTCTGAAATCAATGCTCGAAAGAAGCAGGAATAAAGTATTGAAGAGAGGATTTGTCCGGACAATCATAAAACTGATATTTATCAATGCTGCCTGTATTTTGTATTTTTTTGCTTCGGTATATCTTTTGGGTGTGCCGAAGGAAAGTTTTAATATCGGGGAGCTTTATCTTCCTTGGGTTTTTCTGTTGTTCGGAAATATTACATGTATTATGTATGATTTTGCTCTGACATGTGTGCTCAGAGTCTACAGGCTGAAGCTCAGGGGAAAATTATTCAAAGGAAAATGGTGATTTGTTATGAAAAAAATAGGTTTTATCGGTGCCGGAAATATGGCTACGGCAATCATTGACGGAATAATCAGAAGTAATCCCGGTTCCGCCGGAAACATAACCGTTTTTGATGTTCTTCCGGAGAAGCTTGACATCATGAAGGCGAAGGGCGTTTCCGTCACAGACTCCGCAAAGGAAGTCGTAAGCGTAAGCGATATCACGGTTCTCGCCGTAAAGCCTCAGAATTATGCGGAGGTTCTCGAGAGCGTCAAGGAGGCTGTTGACAGTTCAAAGGTTATCGTTACGATAGCCGCAGGAATCTCGACGGATTACATCGCAAAGACTCTTGAGTGCGACTGTCCGATGGTCAGAGTCATGCCGAACACACCGCTGCTTCTCGGCGCAGGCGCTACGGCTGTGAGCAAAAGAAACATTTCCGATGAAGATTTTGGCTATGTTTATGATATGTTTGCAAACGGCGGCGTAGTTGAAATTCTCGATGAATCACAGATGAACAGCGTTATCGCAGTCAACGGAAGCAGTCCTGCTTATGTTTATCTTTTCGCAAAAGCTATGGTAGATTATGCCAAGAAAGAGGGAATCGACGCCGATTCCGCACTCAGACTCGTCTGCGCAACTCTGAAGGGCAGCGCGGAGATGCTCGAGAATTCAGGAGATACTCCCGATGTTCTCATCAAGAAGGTTTCCTCGCCGGGCGGAACGACTCTGAAGGCTCTGGAGAAGCTTGAAGAAAAGGATTTTTACAACTCGATTCTGGAAGCCATGGACGCTTGTACGAAGAGAGCGGACGAGCTTTCAAAATAAAATATTATAATAAATATATATAACGATAATGCGGACGGGTACTCATATTTGGATTTTGTATAACATAGAATTTTCTATAAAGATTCAGAAAAGGAAGGATGTTGTGCATGAAAAGTATAATAGTAGCCGTTCCGCAGCCGAAGTTTGCTTATGACGCCAAGCCTTATTCGCCGTTTAAATCGAATATTAAAGCCTTCTTCAGAAGATACGGAATGATAACGTTTTTTATTGTTGTTCTCTTTTCGGGAATGATTTTCGGCGCGGTGAAGGCAGGAGCTGCGAGCGACGATATATTGAGCAGAATCGACAGCCTTTTTTCGGGAAGCATTATTTCCGGAAATACGGCGACGCCTGCTCAGACGTTTGTGAATTCGTTTTCGGTTTCGTTTGCATTTGCTGCGGCGCTTTACTGCCTCGCTCTTTCTCCTCTCGGCATTGTGCTAATTCCGGGAGTTGTGTTTTTTCGGGGCTTTGAGTACGGAATGTCGTCTGGGTTTCTCTGTGTTACTTACGGGCTTAAAGGGCTGATATATTATATTACGGTCATGCTGCTTGGTGCTTTTATTTCTTCGCTGGCGCTCGTTTATGTTTCGCAGTACAGCATTGATTTTTCGTTTTCTATGCTGTTTTCTGTTTTCGGAAAGCCGACGACGGACGGGCGGTCACTGAAGGCGAAAATCGGGGAGCTGACTCTGAACTGTGCTTATATGATTATTCTGATTGTATTTGCTTCTCTTCTGGATACGGCGCTTTACTATCTTATCGGAGGTTTGTTTTCTTTTTAATTTTTAACAATTAACTTGTTGTGCTATTAAAAACATTGTTAAAGTTTTGATCCAACTTTTTCAAA
>CAMHNT010000216.1 GCA_946186535.1 uncultured Clostridia bacterium | reverse complement strand
TTCTGAGAGGGGACGCTCTGGCAGAGAGCGTCCCCTAACCAGTAGAGTAAATCACGCTAAGTTGACGACATTGCCCCGGAGGGGGGGTCTGGTAGGAGCAGGACTTCGCCCTGCACCTATTGGGGCTGCGCCCCAAGCCCTGTTTACTTCCGGAAACTTTTGGGAATTTTTAAATATTTTTTTAAGCTTTCACTGTAGGTGTTGACTTTTTATATAAAATTGGATATCATATTAATATAATTTATTTATTCTTTTCGGAGGTGTTTTGTTTTATGAAAAAGAATTCGTTGGGAGTTATTATCGGAATCGTAACATTCGCAGCTGCTGTTTCCGCTGCTATTACAGCATTTTTGCTTGTGAACGAAAAGAAAAAAAGAGATGAAGAGGAACTCGAGCGTTATCTCGACTGTTCGATCCAGTAATCTTTTGTTTCTTAATATTTGCGATATGACTAAAAAACAGCTTATCTTACTCACAGAAAAAGAAAGATAAGCTGTTAAATTTTTCTGGGGGAGGCGAAAAAAGTTGGGAATTATCGAAAAAATATATGAGTTTGACCATAGCGTTCTTCTTTTCATTCAGGAGCATATGCGGCTTGATTTCTTAACGCCCGTCATGGAGGTTTCATCTCTTCTCGTGAATATAGGCGCCGTATGGATCATTCTGAGCATTGCGCTGATAATATTCAAGAAAACACGAATGATAGGCATAATGACACTTTCCTCGCTTGCTTTCTGTATTTGTATCAACAACATATTTGTAAAACATCTCGTCGCAAGAGCACGACCTTTTAATACATATTCCGACCTGATACCGCTCATAGAAAAGCCTACGGACTATTCCTTTGCTTCGGGGCATACGACAGCGTCGTTTGCGTCCGCAGGAATTCTGGCGAGATTTCTTCAGAAACCGCTTGCGGTTCTTATCGTGGCTTTCTCGGTTCTTGTTGCATTTTCAAGACTTTATCTTGGTGTTCACTACCCGACCGATGTGATATGCGGATTTCTGATAGGAATTCTCGGAAGCTCGCTGATCTATTATCTGTATTCAAAAAAGTTCGACGTAAAATCCTACAGACTTTCAAAACATCAATAATAAAAACGGACAGAAACAAAATCTGTCCGTTTTTTCATTATATAATATATAGTTATTATATTGAATCTGCATATTCATAACGCATGATTATTCCGTCCGCTCATCGGTTTCGGCAACAATAATTTTGTACGCCTTCGGCATTACTTTGATTGTAACGTCGGTGTGCTCTCCGCCGTCCTCGCCGTCAGTCGTCCATTTTATCGGCTCGGTTGACCTGAACCTGACCTTCTTCGTCGTAAATTTCACGAGGTTAGGACAGTCAAAATCCTGAGTGACGATAGCCGACAGAAGACTCTGATAGTCCGCCGGAGTCGTCGGATTCCTGACCAGAATGCATTCAAAAAGTCCGTCATTCAGAAGCGGTGCATATTCGGAGCGGTTTTTCAGTCCGCCGATTGAGGTCGTGTTTGAAACAAATCCGAAAATAAAGTCGTCCTCGATCTCAAGCTCGTCACTCTCAACCTTGATGTGATAGTAAGAATAGTTCTTGAACCGCTTGATTCCTTCAAGAATGTATGCCAGATGACCGAGCTGATTCTTCATTTTCTGGGGAGTTTCATAGGAAACGTCCGTAAACATTCCGAAAGCCGAAACATAAAGATACGGCTTTTCATTAAATATTCCGCAGTCGCACTCAAGCGGACTTCCCTCAACTATGCACCTCGCCGCTTCCGTAAGCTCAAAAGGAATTTCAAGACTTGCTCCGAAGTCGTTCGTTGAGCCGCCCGGAAGATAGCCGAGAGTCACACGCTTTTCCTTCGGAAGCGTCACGACTCCCTGAACCGACTCGCTAAGAGTTCCGTCGCCGCCGCAAACAACAATTGTGTCGAATTCTTCCGACCTTCTGGCTATGACATCATGTGCGTCGTACCTTTTCTGAGTGGGATAAACCGTAACGTCATAGCCGCCCTTCACAAATATATCTATAATATTCCAAAGCTCGGGCTTTATCTGGGATTTTCCCGAGGACGGATTGAACATAAGCAGAAGCTTTTTTTGCATTGTATCACCTCAAAATATTCTCTACATAATTATAGTAGTTATTTTGTTAAAATATCAATCCAATATTTATTAATAAATTGTTAACCGTATTGGTTGATGAGAATTCGTTTTATAGTATAGTATAATATTAAGGCAACACCGCACAGAGATAGTGCCGAAGATATACAAGCTTATTTGGCGCTAAGCCGTCAGGTGTTTTTTGTGGAGTTGCCTTAAACAAAAAATATAAAGCAAGCCCGGCTGCAACGCATATTACGCCAAGCCGGGCTAATTTTTATTATTAATATTTTCTAAAGCTCATGTGAAACATAGGTTCTGAGAATCTGACGTGCTACTTCCAGCTTGGAAATTCTCATGTCCATTGCCTGCTTTTCTATATATTTGTGAGCTGTGTCCTCACTGATCGAAAGATACTGCATGAGCAGGAATTTTGCCCTGTTGATTATTTTTGCCTCTTCAAGGCTCGATTTGAGCCTTTCGTTTTCCTTTGAAAGTCCTGCATACCGCTTCTGGGCGGCTCTTACGACGCCGAGCGACTGTTTGAAAAGCATCTTGTTGATAGGCTTCGGAACTACGATCACGCCGTAATCGATAACATTCTTTCCGACGAAACCTGCCTTGTCAGCCTGAACCAGAAGAACGACTCCACAGACGGTTTCACGGCCGATCTCGATAGCCAGATCCACACCGTTCTGATCTTCTATCGGAGAATTAATAACAACTATGTCATATATCGTATCGTTTACAAATTCCAACGCCCTGCGAGAATCACTGACTACCGTTTCAACGGTGTATGAATTTTCCTCAAGCAATCCCGACAGCACGTTAACCGATGTGGAAATTTTCGATACAAGCAACGCCTTATTATTCATACAAAGTCACCACCTGTAAAAACAACTGTCATATAACATAGATATTTCAATAGTTACCCAAAAATGAAAATTCGGGAAGCTCTTCGGAAAGCGAACACAGCATTCTGCAATTGTCGGAATTTCGGACATTACCGATGAAATCAAGATAGAAAAGATATTCAAACTGCGAACTCGGAAGAGGTCTCGACTCTATTTTCGTCAGGTCAAAACCGTGAGACGCAAAACGGCAGAGTACGTTGTAAAGCGAACCCGGGCGGTTTGAAAGAGTGAAACACAGCGAAATCTTGTCGGCTTTCTCGGTTATAATTGCTTTCTTTGAAATAACGATAAACCTCGTGCAGTTGTTGTCGTTGTTCTGAATATTCTTGTCGAGAACTTTAAGACCGCACTCGTCCGCCGCAGCTTTCGTACAGATTGCAGCCCAGTTGATTCTCTTCTCTTCCGCAACAGTCTTTGCAGCAACCGACGTACTTCCGACTTTTTTCGTTGTATATCCGTTTTCGCTCAGGAATATGGAGCACTGCGAAAGCCCCTGTTCATGAGAAAGAACGTGTTCGATATTTGAAATATCGGTCTGTGGAATTGCGCAAAGGCAATGCTCAATCGGCAAATCAATTTCACCGACAATATAATATCTGTACTTAAGTATCAGATCATAAACTCTCGAAACCGAGCCTGCGGAGCTGTTCTCAACCGGCAGAACTCCGAAATCACAGCTGTCGCTTTCAACGGCTTCAAAAACTTTATCGAAATTTTTAACAAGGTTTATGTTTGCGTTCGGGAAAAATCCCATTGCCGCAAGATGTGAATTCGAGCCTGAGCCTCCGAGACAGGCAACGTTCCATTTGTCACTAAGCGAATCAAGCTCACCCTCGGCATTCCTGATCACTTCCTTAAGGGCGCTGTTTCCGTTGATTATCGTGTACTGAAGATCTCTTGAAAGCTCCATGATATTGCCGTAAAGCAGGCGGGCATACTTTCCGTATTCTCCGCCGAGCTCCTCGACCTTGTCGAGAACCTCCTCTTC
>CAMHNT010000215.1 GCA_946186535.1 uncultured Clostridia bacterium | reverse complement strand
GGCAAATGAGTCATAAGTAAGGCTTATTTTTTTTAGTGTTTTAGAAAAAAATAAAGAATAAAGAAATAATACACTCACCAGTTTACTGTAACACAATAAACCTTTGCGGCTCCGTTCCTCAGAAGTTCGTTTGAACATTCCGTAAGTGTGGAGCCGGTGGTGACAACGTCGTCAAAAAGCAAAATCGTTTTTCCCTTAACGTCATTTTCATCCAGACATTTGAAAATATTTTTGACGTTGCTTTCTCTTCCGGCACTGTCGAGCAAGTGCTGAGTTTTCTTTTTCTTCGATTGACAAAGAAGCGGTTTGAATTCTGAGTTCCGAAGACGAGCCGTTTCTTTTGCCAGAGGTGTAACCTGATCAAAATGAAAGAATTTTTTGTATGTCGGAACTCCCGTGTAATAATCAAATTCTATATTATCGTACAGCTTTGAAATAGTTCTGTTTAAAACCAAGGAATAAGATTTGTGAATTATTTTAAACTGCCCGCCGGATTTATATTTCAGGATCGCCGTTCTGTACTGACCTTCATAGCGTAGTGCGGAAATGCACGGACAGCCGTTTGAAAGCTTCTGTTCGTGCGGCTGAATTTTCAGCATGAAGCTGCATGTTTCACAGCAGGGGCTGTCGGAAGGAATTTTGCGGCAGCAGAAAATACAGAGGTTCGTATTTTTTCTTAGGTTGTCTTTTATCGTTTTTCTCGGCATAATTATTCGGATTCAACTCCACGCAGCAAAAATTCCTTAAGTCCCGAATATCTCAGTGTACGCTTGTTGTTGTTTACCATGCGTTCCATAATTTCGGGTTTTCCGACAAGAATAAGAAGCTTCTTTGCACGGGTGACCGCTGTGTAAAGAAGATTTCTGTAAAGAAGCTGGGGAGGAGAGTTGTACATTGGGATAATAACAGCCTCAAACTCGTTTCCTTGACTTTTGTGGATTGTCGAACAGTACGCAAGGTCAACGTCTATAATATCGTCGTAGGTGTAGGTGGCGATTTTGTCGTCAAAGCGGATTTTAATTTTTTGATTAGATTTGCTGACCTCAAGAAGTATTCCGATATCACCGTTGAAAATTCCCTCTCCGATAGCTCCGTCGTCCCGTGTCCAGGGGATGTTGTAATTGTTCTTGTACTGCATGACCTTGTCGCCCTCACGGAGAATTCGCTGGTTGATGATGATTTCCGTTTTTTCGGGGGACGGAGGATTGATGGCTTCCTGAAGAGCTTTGTTCAGTTCCGCCGTTCCGAGATCGCCTTTTCTTGACGGGGTGAGAACCTGGATTTCCTCGGTCGGAGAATAGCCGTAGGTCCGTGGAAGCCTGTTTTTGCACAGTTCGATTATCGTATCGGACATGACCTGATTCGAAGAGCATTTTAAAAAGAAAAAGTCATTGTTCTTGATGTCGATCACAGGCAGTTCACCCTTGTTGATTTTGTGGGCGTTCGTAACTATAAGGCTCTGCATGGACTGGCGGAAAATTTCGTTCAGCGTGACGGTCGGAAGAATTCCTGAGGCTATCAGATCTCCGAGAACATTTCCCGCGCCTACGCTCGGAAGCTGGTCGCTGTCACCGACAAGAATCAGCCTGCAGCCGAGGGGAAAGGCTCTCATCACGCTGTCAAGCAAAATCGAGTCTATCATTGAAACCTCGTCCAGAATCAAAGCGTCACAGGAAAGGGTATTCTGTTCGTTTCTTTTGAAGACGGGTCTGTCGTTTGATGTCCATTCAACCTCCAGAAGCCGGTGGATCGTTTTCGCCTCACAGCCCGTAAGCTCGCTCATTCTCTGGGCGGCTCGTCCCGTGGGAGCGGCGAGGAAAACTTTTTCGCCGTTGTCCTTTAAAATTTTTATTATCGCATTAAGAGTGGTGGTTTTTCCTGTACCGGGGCCGCCTGTCAGAATGAGCGTGCCCTTTGTGAGCGCCTTTGAAATGGCTTCCTTCTGAAGGTCGGCATACTTTATGTTTTCGCTTTCCTCGATAGCCTCTATCTTTCCTTCGATGTCGCTGATTGTCTGAGGTGGAAATCTGAGCAGCATCTGAAGCCTTGCGGCGGCATACGTTTCCGCACGGTGATAGACCGGGAGAAAGACAAACTCTCTGCTGTCGCTTTCCCTTGTGTCGCTGAAAAGCGAAGAATCCGTTATCATCTGTTCAAGAACACTATCAACCTTTTCCCGTTCGGTTCCAGTGAAACTCACGCAGGTTTGAGCGAGCTTATCCTTGGGAAGACAAGTGTGACCGTTGGCGGTGTTGTGATTGAGAATATGTACGATAGCCGCTCTTGTGCGAAGGTCGCTGTCGGAAGCCTTGTCCTGCATTACGGCGATCTTGTCGGCTCGCTGAAAGCTTATGTTTATTCCGTCTTCACAGAGAATATAGGGATTTTCCTCAATAAGCTTTTCGGCGTTGATTCCGAGATGTTTCCATATGCGGACGGCTTCCTCGGGAGCTATATCATATTTTTGGAGATAGAGGAGAAGCTCGCGGAATCCGAAGGTTTTTTTCAGCTCCTCGCTCATACTCTTTGCTTTTTCGAGAGAGATTCCTTTTACTCTCGTCAGAAGCTCGGGCGATTTTTCGATGACCTCAAGCGTATCCTCACCGAATTCCTCAACGATTCTCGCCGCCATTCTCGGACCGACGCCCTTGATGGCTCTGCTCGAAAGATATTTCAGAATAGCCGCACTTGAAGTTGGGGCACACCTTTCAAAGTAGCTTACCGAAAGCTGTTCCCCGTATGTCGGATGAGTTTTGAAAACTCCGGTCGCCTTTATTTCGTCGCCGACTTCCACTCCGGGCATTGTACCGACAGCGCAGATAAGTTCGTCATCGGTGTCTATATTAAGAACGGTATAGCCGTTTGTTTCATTACGAAATACAATACTGTCAATGAGACCTGTCACTTCGTAAATAGTATTATTGTTCATTTTTAGAATCCTTTATAGTTTTGTTAGTATCTGAATTTTTGAACTATAAATGAGCAATTTTGAAAATTGTTCAAAAGGTTTGAAAGAGAACAGTAAAAGTTTTTGCCCAGCTTTTTTCGAAAAAGCTGGCGGAGTCCAGAGGCAGGGTCTCTGGTGGGTTTTTAAGGGCGAAGCCCTTAACATCTCGTTACTCCTAAAAATGCCGCATTGCGGCATTTTTATAAATTTTTTTAAATTGACTATTGGATAACTGATTTACTCATTTACATTTTTAAACATAATGCAGATAATTATACTATTACATTATAACACAAAATTTTAAATTAATCACTATAAAAAACAGAATTTTGAAAATTATTTATGTCGCAGTAATATGTAAACGGATAGTCTTCACAGACACGCCGGCAGATTTCCTTTGATTCTTCGTTGTTCCCCTGATAGACGCACAGAATTTCAGAGTATCTTTTTTTGTCTGACCATTCAAGAGACACAGCGGTATTTCTTATCACTGTTTCAGGGTTTTCGCAGCTGTCGTCAAGAGGGATAACTATTTTACAGCGGCAGCTGTTGTCTCTGCACAGGACGAGTATAGCTGATTTGATTATGCTTATTATTCCTATAATTGAAAGCATGAGCATAATAATATATTCAAAAAATTCCATTTCATCACCTCATTAACATGATATGCAAAAAATTCCCTGCCGTTTACTTTTTCAAGCGTATAATTAATTTATTTTTAGTTATAATAATGACATGGCGTTTGTAGTGAGTTATGAACGAGTACAAACGCTGAATAATATAATTGTAGAAAAGGAAGTATAGCAATGAATATGAATGCAAACCACAGTATCAAATGTTCTGTAGATGAATGTCAGCACCACTGCGGCGCAGAGAATTATTGTTCTCTTGACTGCGTAAGCATCGGAACACATGAGGCTAATCCGACATTGAAGCAGTGTGTAGACTGTGAGTCCTTTGTGCTCAAGAGTGACAGTCATCAGAATCAGCAGAATGCTTCAAGCTACAGATAAGATTATCGTTTCCTGAATATGCTCTCTAAGCGGATTTGTTCGCTTG
>CAMHNT010000214.1 GCA_946186535.1 uncultured Clostridia bacterium | reverse complement strand
AAGAGTAACAATAAAAACAGCTGTTGCAACAATTTGTACAACAGCTGTTTTTTTATCCTGATTTTGCCTGACTCTCGGAACCTCGTTTACAGTATTTTTATTCTTATACGGTTAACGGATATAATTCTTTAATCAGAGGTTCGTATTATTCGGCATATTCAGCCACCGGAAGCGTCGGATCCTTTTTGAGGAAAATACTTTTGTAATGCTCATAGACATCCTGATATCCCGGAAGATATTCCTTTATCTCCGGAGAGCTGAACGGAACAATATAATAATCCCTCCAGGTAGACTGGTTGTAATAGCAGTACATAAGCTCGTTATCGATATCCTCAAAGGTAATTTTTGTTTCACCGTTTTCCACTGTCTTTTTCACCGTAAAGGTAGCAAGAATACTTACGACCTTGTTGTAATACTGATCCTGCATCTGAGCGCAGAAAAGGTTGCCCAATGAATAGTAAACAAGCGTATCACCTATATATTCGGCAGGCTCGATAACATGAGGATGAGTTCCTATTACAAGATCAACTCCGTTGTCGGCAAGGAACTTCGCCATATCATCCTGATATGCCGACTCATCAGCCTGATACTCGATTCCTGCGTGTATGCAGACTATGAGAAAATCTACTTTATCTCTTACGGCCTCTATGTCCTTTTTTACCTGATTTTTATAATTCTGATATTCGGCATCATTCTGAGGATCATTTCCCTCCGCAGACCAAACATTGACCAGATACTCCTTCCCCTCCGGAACCGGAATTCCGTTCGTACCGTAGGTATAACTGAGCATGCTGTAAGTAATTCCGTTGCACTCGAGAACATGAACCTCATCCCGTGATTCCCGGCTGTCAAAAGAGCCTGTCATAAAGACGTTTTCCTTGCTGTTCCAGTATTCACAGGAAGAAAGGATTCCTGCTTCTCTTGCGTCCATCGTGTGATTTGTCGCCGTTGAAACAAGATTATAGCCAAGGTCAACCATTGCGTCGCCTGCTTCCCATGGACTGTTGAATTCAGGGTAACTCGAAAGACCAAGCTCGGTTCCGCCGAGGATCGTCTCCTGATTGTAATAGTTAAGATCACACTTTTCGGTAAACTGTCTAAGATTTTTAACCATAGGAGCAAAATCATATCCGTCTCCTCCGGCTAAGCTGTTGGCATAATTGTAAGTAGTATCGTAAATTATATAGTCTCCGGCAATCGACATTTTCAGCGTGCTTTCCGTCGGAGCGGCAGCTTCGCTTTCGGCATCGTCATTTCCCTCAAGCACAAACAGGACCTCATTGCTTCCGATCTCTTCGTTGCTTTCGCTGACCGTACTGCTTTCTGTGCTGTTATTACAGCCCGACGATACCGCAGTCGCAGCAATCAGAACAAGAGACATAAAAAGCTTTGATATATGAATACCTCTTTTCTTTAATGCTCTGAACATAAATGTTCCTCCTAAACTGTTATCATGTAGGAATATAATACCATATTTTAAAACATTTGGTCAATATTTTTGAGGCAAAGTTATAACATTGTAACCTGTCGCAGATTCAAAAGCCGTTCGGAAAGCGTATTCCGGACGGCTTGTTTTTCTTCTTTATGGATGCAAATATGTCGCCGAACATCGACTGGCAACACGGGAATCAGCTTTACTATAAACCCAACTCATGTACCTGACCGGTAATTGATTTTATTTTTTAAATAAGAATTTATCAGGAATCATTCATCATTATCTTTTTCGCTCTGTCCCAACAATGAGAATGTGTTGGATTATACTCTTTATTAACCCATTTGTAACAAATAACTAAACGTTTCTTAATTGACATCTGCGATAGGCTGTGCTATAATGTACGAAAAGGATGGTTACTGATGATAAACGGCATTAACCTTTCGCAAAATAATATCTAAGGAGGGTGTAAAATGAAAAAAGTCATTCTGATGTCACTGCTATGTGCCGCATTACTTTGCGGCTGCGCACAAAACACGGAGAACACTGTTGCTGTATCAGAAACCACGACATCAACAGAAGCGACTTCCACTGATGAAAAAACCGGCGAATCCATCGAAACTGAAACAGCAAACGAAACAGAGACAGAAACTACTAATACGGAGATTGCTGTTGAAAGTACGGCTGCCGAAGAAACAGAAGAGACCGATACGTCTGCAGCTGAGAGCATTTCCATTGCTGACGAGGAGACAGATGACGAGAGAAGACTGTCAGAAAATGCCGCAGGTGTCTATTCTTCCAAATCCGGTATCATTACATTGTATGCCGACGGTACAGGCACGATTTCCTTTCAGGATACAGTACCTATCAAGTGGAATGATCAGGAGTTGATTGGCGAAGATTTCACCTACCCCTACACCATCAGCGGCGATACGATCACGGTTGACGTGGATGGTATGGAACGTTCATTCACGAAAGGCGGGGAAATGCCGCAGAGTGATATCAATCCTATTATGAATTTTGTTGGCACATACATTGGCACATATCCGGTTGACAGAGCCACAATGCTTGTGGAAGCATTGGGAGATAACAGCGCAAAGATCACCATTTCATGGGCAGGCAGCGCATGGAATAAGGCGGTATGGACAATGTCCGGAGAGTGCGTTCTGACAGAGGACAGCCTGCTCGTTTCTTATCAGGATTCCACTTGTAGGAACGTGGAATACAATTCCGACGGCACAGTTGAATCTGATACAACAGAATACACAGACGGTACCGGCACGCTCACGTTCAAGGGAAATACGGTAGAATGGGACGATGATTCCGAAAACGCATATGGCACAATGGTGTTCGAGTACAGTTCAGCATCCTACTAATAAATCAGAATTAACCTATATGTGGAATTCGTAATGATGCCCCAAAATATTACGAGCCACGGAAACGATTGCAAAAGCATATATGCAAGTGAGTATAATTTGAGCCTTGCTCTCCGTTATGGAGGGCGAGGCTCTTTTTAATCGGATTTGTTCTGCTTGCGGTTGTGGGTTTGCCTTTTGGACGTTTTTCATTTATAAATACGAATATGTCGCCGAACGGCAAAGGGCAATACGCGTACATACTTAACCGTTAATCGGATTTTCCGCCTTGTAGTATCAGCCGTTATTAACCGAACCCGAGCTTTTCTTATTGTACACAAACATCAGAACCGCCATTAAAACTATCAGGAAATATCCTATCCAGCTGAGCAGGTCGGGAATCTGTCCGAAAACAAAAAAGCCCAGAGCCGCCGCAAAAATAATCTGTGAATAGTCATAAACCGAAACGTCCTTCGCAGGCGCATAGCAGTAAGCAGACGTAATCGTAAACTGACCGCCTGCAGCTGAAACTCCTGCCAGAAGGAGTATAATAACCTGGCTCGCAGTCATAGGCAAGAACCCAAAAATAAGGAATGGTAAAGTAACCAGACAGGAAAATCCCGAAAAAACGCATACTATTACAGCGCCCTTTACTCCCTTCTGACCGAGAAATCTCACCATTGTGTATGCAAAGCCTGCGCACATTCCACCGCAGAGCGCTATCAATGCAGGTACTGTAGAAGTGTTTTGAAAACTCGGTTTCACAACGCACATAGCTCCGACAAGAGCTCCGAAAACTATCAGAAGCTGAACTGGCTTTATCTTTTCTTTTAATATGAATATGCTGAATATGATCGCAAAAAACGGCGACATCTTGTTCAGTATCGAGGCGTCCGCAAGATCGAGCTGATCAAGCGCATAGAAGTTGCAGAGAATTCCGAAGGTTCCGAACAGCGAACGCAAAAAAAGCGGCATAAAAGCATCTTTTTTTAATTTTACGCTCTTCCCCTCTCTGAGAAGAATTATTCCTGAAATAATAAATGCGATGAAATTCCTGAAAAAGCTTTTCTGTACGGAAGGCAACTCCCCCGACAAATGAACGAACATATTCATCATAGCAAAGCAAAATGCCGACAATATTATCAGAATCATACCTTTATAAAGGGGCTTCATATTTTTCCATTTTGTCATATTCTACTCTCCATTTTTTATAACAATA
>CAMHNT010000213.1 GCA_946186535.1 uncultured Clostridia bacterium | reverse complement strand
TTATGGCGGTTTCTGGTATGTGTTATTGTTGACTATAGTAGCTTTACAATATAAAGATTTAAAATCACCGCTTAGAACATTCAGCTCTAAGCGGTGATAGATTTTTTTATTCTAAGATTTTTGCTTCACGCAGTGTGCTGTATCGGAATTGACCTTCATTATAAGTATCGAAAGTTCCTACAACGCATATTGTATCGCCAACCTCGGGATACTCGTATCCGTCAGCCAAAACAAATTCTATTCCCTGAGCACAGCAAGCCGTTGCATCTTTGATTATGCAGGCATAATAATCCTTGTTTGTTATATCATCATGTGTGGCAGAAAAAATTCCGCTCATTTTTATTGTTTTTCCTATGTAATTTTCGGGTGTTGACATTATATTATACACCTCTGAATAAACAACTGTGCTTGAAAGCGAAGTGAGATCTACGTCTACGTTTTCGGAAAAACTTACATTTGAAGTGTTTTTGTCCTGATTGTTCGAGGTGGTCGATTCATTTTTCTCCGATGTATTTTCGTATTCAGCCTGTGCAATGCCTGACTGAAGAACATCGTCAACGGTTGTCTGACCTGAAAATGTCCTGCTGTCGGAGGCTGTGCTGCTGCAGGCCGTAAGCAGTGCGCTGGCTATTACTAAACCTACTAAGCCCAATTTTTTCATTTTCTCACTCCTCCCAAAACCGTTCCAAAAATATAGCAAACAGCAAAAAACAAAACATTAACTGCGACAATTGTCGAGCCGACAGGCGTAGAGGCGAGTATGGAAATGACTATTCCCGAAAATGCGCATATTACGGAAATCACGGCAGAGCATACCGTTACCGCCCTGAAGCTTCTGAAAAGCCGCATTGCTGAAAGTGCGGGGAATATGACCAGTGCCGAGATAAGAAGAGATCCGACGAGGTTCATCGCAAGAACTATGATAACGGCGATCACAACAGCAAGAAGAAAATTATAGGCTTCTGATTTTGTGCCTGCTGCCTTTGAGAAATCTTCGTCAAAGGTCACTGCAAAGATTTTATTATAGAATAAAACGAATATCATCACGACAGCAACGGAAAGTGCAATACACAGACTGACCTCACGAGAGGTCAGAGTCAATATAGAGGTTGAGCCGAAAAGCGTGCTGCAAACGTCTCCCGACAGGTTTGACGATGTTGAAAAAATATTCATCAGCAAATATCCGAATGCAAGAGACGCAACGGAAATCATGGCTATTGCGGCGTCTCCTTTGATTTTTGCTTTCCTGCCTCCGCTGAGCAGAAGTATCGCACTGGCGATAGTGACAGGCAGAACCAGATACATGTTGTTCGTTAAGTTGAGTACGCTTCCTATCGCCATTGCACCGAATGCAACATGAGAGAGACCGTCTCCGATAAATGAAAATCTTTTTAAAACCAATGTCACACCGAGAAGAGATGAACAGAGTGCTATAAGTACCCCGACGATCAGCGCATATCTGACAAAAGGATACTGCATATACATCATAAGCTTATCGATCAATTACAAGCACCGCCTTTCGAAGAAAGAAACAATTTTCCTTTTTCACTGCTAAGATATCCATCTCTCGTTCCGAAAAACAGAGAATTTCCGATATGCAGAATATGAGACGCAAAGCGAACTGCGGCGGATATGTCGTGAGAGATCATTATTATCGTGATCCCGTCATCATTGAGACTTTTTATGATATCATACATTTCTGCCGTGACTTTTGGGTCGAGTCCGGCTACAGGTTCGTCGAGAAGCAAAAGCTGTCTCGCTGCGCACAGCGCTCTTGCAAGCAGAACACGCTGCTGCTGACCTCCCGAAAGTTCTCTGTAGCAGCGCTTTGAAAGTCCAGAAATCCCCATACGCTTCATATTTTCTTCGGCGATTCTTTTTTCTTCCCTGCTGTAAAACGGGCGAAGTCCGCAGCGAGCCTGACACCCCGACAGAACAATTTCATTCACCGATGCGGGAAAGTCTCTCTGAATATCAGTTTGCTGAGGGAGATAGCCTATTTCGTTATTCATCAAGCCGTCACCCTTTAAAATTTTTCCCTCCAGAGGAGCCTGAAGGTTCAAAAGAGTTCTCATCAAAGTGCTTTTGCCCGAGCCGTTTTCTCCGACAATACAGAGATAATCTCCTTTGTTAAGTGAAAAGCTGAGATTTTTTATGATCACATTTGAATCGTAACCGAGAGATAAATTCTGAATATCTAACAGTGACATACTATCCCTCCTGTCAGTTCAGAGCTTCGGAAAGAACCTCAAGATTCTTTGTCATTACGGAAAGATAGGTTGTTCCGTTTGAAGCGTCGGAAGATGTTGTTGACTGCATAGAGTCGAGCGTCAGAATTTTCTGGTCTTTAGACTCGGTGTTCTGGACGATTGTTTCTGCAATTCTGTGATTTGTTCCCTCTATTGTAAGAATGCTTGTTAATGAAAGCTCATCGACCTTGTGTGAAAGGAATGTGATAGTTTCGAAGCTTGCTTCGGTTTCGGCGGAGCATCCGACAAATGCCGCATAATATTCAAGTCCGTAGTCGTCTGTAAGATATCTGAAAGGGAAGCGGTCGCCGAAAACCACTGTTCCGAATTTAGCTTCGTCAACTGTCCTTTGGTATTCGCTGTCCAATGAAGCGAGCTGTTCCTTGTATCCGTTCAAATTTGATTTGTATTTTTCGGAATTGTCCGGGTCAAGCTCTGAAAGGGATTTTTCTATTGAATCACAGAGTATCTGAGCATTTTTTAATGAAAGCCAGACATGTTCGTCATATTCCGCTTCTTCTTCATCTTCCTGCTCGTCCTCTTCCTGCATACCCTCGACAATTTCCTCTTCCTTGACATTGTCTCCCAGTACATCAAGCAAATTAATAACGACCATGTTTTTATTCGTCGCCTCGTTCAGTGCGTCCTCTACCCACTCGTCGGACTCTCCGCCGACATATATAAACAAGTCGCACGATGAAATTTTCATGATGTCCTCGGCAGTAGGCTGAAAGCTGTGAAGATCTACGCCGTTGTCAAGAAGCATTGTCACTTCTGCGTCTGAAGATGCGTCTCCGAGAATCTGATTCACCCAGTCATACTCGGGGAAAATTGTGGTAACGATATTAAGATTTCCGGAAGAACTTTCTGATATCGGTTCGCTTATGGGCTCGCTTTCAGCAGTGCTGGCGGTGTTTTTCTGACCGCAGGCAGTGAGAGAACAGATAACAAGAACTGTAACTATAAAAACAGAAATTAATTTTTTCATTCAGATTAAACCTCCGTAGATAAACAAAATATATTGTTACAAATGTTAAATAATATTATAGGAGGTATTTAATTATTCAACCGGACCTTCTGAGTTATTAATGTATTCCATAGAATATCGGTTTCGCTTAGAAAAAAGCAAAAAGAAGATATGACTAATATTATATGAATAATGCTGCATGGCTTTGATATTCCGCCGCTCCGGACTTTTATATTGTTCTCGCATTGATTGATGAAAAAGCATATCTCGCAGCCGTCACCGGTGCAGTCGTGGTTAGCTTCTTTTATTATGTAGAGAAAGGAGAATACAAGAATGAATGTCAGGGATACCGACAGTAAAGCGGCAAGAACTTTTGACAGCTTGCTTTGGTACGAGTTTTTGTTAACAGACATTTATTTACTCCTTCCGGCTTATTCTAATGAATGAAAAAAATATCTCTAAAATTGAAATCGAAAATCATTTTCAATTTTATCACGCTTTTTTTTAAATGTCAAGATATCAAATATTTATTATTTTATACTAATCCCCATTAAAAAGCAGAATTTTTACTTTCTATTAGAGAATAGTATAAGTGGGGAAAAAAGAGAGTAACGGATATTTTTGTTGAGATAGGGATGTTCGAGAAAAAACGGAGCCCATAGATATGGAAGTGGAAAAGATAAACGGCATGATAGAGGTAATCTTATAAATTGGTACATATGTATAATTGAAATTGTGAAATTTTGTATCTGTTTTAACAAAAATTTATTACACAAAAAAATTTTTATGTCCAAATGTGTGATGAAATGAGAACA
>CAMHNT010000212.1 GCA_946186535.1 uncultured Clostridia bacterium | reverse complement strand
TTGTCAATAGAAGATGATAAAGCATTAATAATTTCTCAGAAGGGCATTGAGGGTAAAAGATATAATGAAACTCCCGGCAATACATTTTGGGAAAATTCTTCTCTTAGGAAATGGCTTAACGAGGATTTTTATAATTCTGCATTTACAGATGAAGAGAAGAAAATAATCATCAAAGCCAATCTCATTAACTATAAAAATGCAAAATACCGAACGGAAAACGGGGGTAATACCATTGATAGCGTTTTCTTGCTCAGTATCGAAGAAGCCGAAAGATTATTTCCTTCAAACAAAGAGAGAGTTATTTCTCCTACTCAATTGGCAAAAAGTCGTGGAGTTTTTCTTGATAAAAACGGAAACTCATGGTGGTGGCTGCGTTCATCGGGGTGTTCATTGAATTATGCTGCTGACGTTGATTATGGCGGAGATGTAGACAGCTACGGCAGCGACAGATATTATTCAATCAATTGTGTCCGTCCTGCGCTTTGGATTTCGCTTTCATTCCTGAATGAAAACAAAAAGAAATCTCTAAAAGAAAGCTTCAAAAGAACACAGGATTCGTTTACCAAATCTCAGGATCATAGTTTGGCTTTGAGGGGTTATCCGACACGAATCAGATTCGGAAAATATTTTGAAAGTTCGCCGGACTCAAAATCTCCTATTAACTGGCAGGTTCTTAAAGTTGAAAACGACAAGGCGTTGATAATCACAGAAAACGGTATTGACAGCATGCCTTTCAGCTCCAATGACGGATTTGTTACGTGGGATGACAGCCTTATCAGGAAGTGGCTTAACAGTAACTTTATTTCAGAAGCCTTTGACGAGAGTGAAAAATCGCTTATCAAGAGTATGACAATAACAAACCCAAGTAATCCTTTCTACGGAACCGGCAGCGGGAAAATTACATCGGATTCAATTTTTCTTTTAAGTATCGATGAAGCTAAGGATTATTTTGAAAATGACGGTCTCAGGATTGCAAAGCCGACTCCATATGCAAAAAGCAAAGGCGTTTTTGAAGATGAAAACGGAAACTCGTGGTGGTGGCTGCGTTCGGCCGGTTGCTTTAAGAATTATGCGGCCGATGTGGATTACGGCGGAGATGTGGATTTTTACGGAAGCTCGGCTGTATACTCCAAAAATATGGTTCGTCCTGCAATGTGGGTTGATATTAAAGCTTTAAAAGTGTAATTTACTACATTGACTGTTATAAGATTTATCAACAATAGGGGCAGTATACATAATTAACACAATAAAGGTGAGTAATAAAATTCGTTACTCACCTTTATTTTTCTCATTTTTGTCATATACAGCTTATATACCTCATAGAATTTAACATATCAAATGTTTGAATTACGGAGGTTACAGAGTTGGAAGAAAGAAATATTTATGAAGACATTTCAAGACGAACAGGCGGACAGATCTATTTAGGAGTTGTCGGCGGTGTAAGAACCGGCAAATCCACCTTTATCAAGCGTTTTATGGATACGCTTGTTATTCCGAATATTCCCGATGATGAACTTCGCCGAAGGGCAATCGACGAGCTTCCGCAGTCATCGGCAGGACGAACAATAATGACTACTGAGCCGAAGTTTATTCCCGAGGATTCGGTCGAAGTTCGACTTGAAAATAATATTTCATTCAGAGTGCGAATGATTGATTGCGTAGGATATATTGTTCCGAGTGCGCTGGGATACATTGAAGACGAACAGCCCAGAATGGTTAAGACTCCATGGTATGATGAGGAGATTCCGTTCAATATGGCGGCTGAAATCGGAACTCAGAAAGTTATCACCGATCATTCAAGCGTCGGAATAGTTATCACTACCGATGGCTCTATTACCGATATTCCGCGTGATGAATACGAGGAAGCCGAGGAAAGAGTAGTAAGAGAGCTTAAAGAAATCAACAAGCCTTTTATTATTCTTCTGAACTGTATTGAACCCAATTCCCGTGAGTCCAAAGCTCTTGGTGAAAGACTCAGTAAAAAGTATGAGATTCCGGTTGTTCCGGTAAACTGTCTGGAGCTTGATGAGAATGAGATCAAAAGGATTCTCGCTCAGATTCTCTTCGAATTTCCGGTTAAGGAAATCGGTATCGACATTCCGAAGTGGGTGACATCTCTCGAGAAGTCTCATTGGCTGAAAAGCGAAGTCTTCAACAGCATACAGAATTCAGCCGCTGATATTGTTAAAATCCGTCAAATACAGGATGCATGTGAATCTCTTGAAAAATGTGAGTACATCACAAATGCAGATATCGACAGAGTGGATCTCGGGCTCGGAAAGGCCCGTCTCAGAATCAATCTTGACAAGACATTGTTTTGTAAGGTTTTAGGTGAGAAAACCGGAATTGAAATTGCAGACGAAGCCGATATGCTGAAAATTATTGTGGAACTTACGAAAATGAAAACCGAGTTTGACAAAATAAAAGCGGCTTACGATGATGTTATGGAAACAGGCTACGGAATAGTTATGCCGTCGATGGAAGAGCTGACTCTTGAAGAGCCCCAGATAATCAAGCAGGGGACTAAATACGGAATCAAGCTCAGGGCGAGCGCACCGTCTATCCATATGCTCAGAACCAACATTACGACTGAGGTAACACCTATTGTCGGTTCTGAACAGCAGTCTGAGGATCTCGTAATGTTTATGCTCAACGAGTTCGAAGAAAATCCGGTAAAAATCTGGGAATCCAATATTTTCGGAAAATCTCTTCACGAACTGGTTAATGAGGGACTTCATAACAAGCTTCATCGCATGCCAGCCGATGCCCGTGCAAAAATAAATGAGACGATTGAACGGATCATCAATGACGGCTGCAATGGTTTGATCTGCGTTATTCTTTGATCACCCGATAAAACAGATTATTTTTACCGCCAAAACTTTTATTGAACTTACGTATTGTCAGAATAGATTGTGAAAGTTTATGCCTTCACTGTCAACCATCGAGTTTATATAATTTTTCAATATTCCGCATTCAATATAAACTTTTTCAAAATTTCCTATTTCACAATATCTTTTTAAATTTTCAATTGAAATGTCTATCTGATCCATTTCATTATGTGGCAGGAAAAGTTCAAGCTCGAATTTTCTTTTGTCCCATAAGCCTTTTATATCTCCGCAAAGACTTTCCGTTTCATTGGAATTGTTTTTTGCGGAGATTTCTGTTTTTTCAATAATTTCTACAAGTACGTCTGAGGTATCTTTTGTGAGATTCAATTCAGTAAATGCCAAAGTAAAAATTAATATTGTAATTCCAAGTGCCGTCCAAATTTTAGTCATAGTTTTTCACTTCTTTTTATAATATTGTATTCCTTATTACGGTTAATTGTCATAATAAAAATTTCGTCTTGGTTAAGCTTTTCTTTTTTCAGAACAGATTTTATGAACTCCTCGCTTACATCACAAAGCTGCATAGAAAATTTTGAGAGCACTCCGTCACTTATTATAACGGCTTCGATCCCTTTATCCTCGGATTTAAGATTTAAATCCTTCATAGTGGGATTTTCCTTTTCGGGCTTTTTCATCACACTAAGCTGACCGTTAGTTTCAACTATGGCAAAAAGAACGTCGTCAAACGAAAAAATGTCCTGCTGTCTGAGACTTTCGGAAAGATCCTCGACACTCATTCTTAATCTCCGAAGCTCCTTAGGCCGACCGCAAACGAGCTTTCTCAGTCTTGAATTTTTTATCATTGCTCCCGACAGGAAAATTTCACATACAACAAGAACAACCATAGGTATCACACCGCCCAACAAAGGCTTTGAAGAGTTTTCAACTGCAAGTGAAGCTATATCCGACAACAGCATGGTTACTACAAGCTCAGTCGTCTGCAAATCTCCGATCTGTCTTTTTCCCATGAATCGAACGGCAATAATAATTAAAATGTAAAGCAATGTTGTTCTGATAATAGATATAAACATAGTATCACCGTTAATAATTTGCGTAGAAAAATATGAAATATTCATCGTTTTAATATTGTGTATAAATTGGCTTTATTCCGGAAAAACTACCAAACAACAGAGGTGAACGTATGTT